>NZ_JAFCXH010000025.1:0-98110 GCF_049898225.1 Pseudomonas sp. DSP3-2-3
AGATGCCTGCGCTCCTACTGGCCCTTTGAGGCCTTAACGTAATCGGCATACCGCGAGCTCACCCAATGTTGGCCAGAAGCCGATGATGCTTCCTCGAATAGGCCTTATACATAGATGCAACCGGGTAGCAGTGTTCAAAAGCAGGTTGAAAGTGTGGGCGAGTCCATACATAGGAGCGAGGCTTGCCCGCGAATCGGATTTCCAGTCTGAGTGTTCCTCAACTGGGTTGACGCATTCGCGGGCAAGCCTCGTTCCCACAGCGACTAATCAATCATTCAAATAACGCAACAGCGTTCCCTTGCGGAAACTACTGGCATTGACGCCCACAAGTATCCTGCCGTCTGCTTGTTGACGCATTTCAAGCGGAATATCATTAAAGCCACCCACCGGAGTTTCAACTCTTCCAGTTTCCAGGCCACCAAAATTCATATCCGGCGCACCATCACTGTTAAATCGCGCCACATAGATATAAGTGTCATGGGTAGAAACCAGACGCTTTGAACGCCCCGCCACCAATAACTTACCATCATGCTGAAAGTGCGCCGAAACCCATTCTACGGAATACCGCTCATTGATCGGCGTCACCAACAGCGTTCCGTTATTAAAATCCTCATCGGACAAACCGTCAGCGGTAATGCCGATGATAAATCCCTGATCAATAAAACCCTGCTCGGGAATAATCGCCGACGCCGCACCAACCCCCACTAGCGAACCATCTGGACTCAGCGCGATTGAGTTGATGTGCAGATTGTAATCGCCCAGGGAGAACTCGAAAAAGCCTGTGCCCAGCGGGCCGAAGGTTTTATCCAGCTGCCCAGTCTCATCCAGGCGCGCGAACATGCCGCTGGTTGAGCCGCTGCCTTCATGGGTCACCCGCCCAGCGAGCACCACTTTGCCATTAGGCTGGACCACGAAGCCCTTGACCCGCAACGACGCGCCCGGCGGGGCAAAGTCCTTTATGCCGTTACCGTTGAACGACCCGTCCAGCTCGCCCTGAGCGGTGAGCCGGTAAACAATCGCGCTTTCCATTGGGCCCTGCGCAGTCGTTCGCACGCCGGTTGTGCTGGCGAGAATCCGGCCATCCGGCAACTGCTGCAGATCACCGACAAAGGACGCGAGAAAACCGGGCTTCCCGGGTGGCAGGTCCTTGCGCATCAACCCTTGCTCGCCGAACTCTACATCCGCCTCGCCGTTCGCCAGGAACCGCGCCACCAGCAGAACCGGGTCAGCCGACTCCTGACTGCCGGCATAACCCAGCGCCTGCAAGAGAATCTTGC
Source organism: Pseudomonas sp. DSP3-2-3 (assembly GCF_049898225.1). Lineage (NCBI taxonomy): Bacteria > Pseudomonadati > Pseudomonadota > Gammaproteobacteria > Pseudomonadales > Pseudomonadaceae > Pseudomonas > Pseudomonas sp. DSP3-2-3. The sequence goes on from NZ_JAFCXH010000025.1 coordinate 1,278, forward strand.
CGTCGGCCTGCACCACCATTCTGGTCGGGATGATCATCTTGAAGTTGACCGGGAATGTGCCCCTGATGACTCCGTCATTGCCGAATGCGGTATCTCTTTGCCCGTCCTCTTGCAGACGGGCGATAAAGTACTCCACCGGATGACTGACTGTTTCGGCGAAATAGCCGCAGGCATAAAGATAACCATCAGCTGTCGCGGCAACTGAAGAAAAGAACAGATCGCGACTTGCCGGCCAGCCCAGCGCGCGCAAAATATCGACCCAGCCAGGAATATTCGGCTGTTGGGTGAACTCAGGATCAAGTTGTCCCGCATAACGCGCAGCAGTATCAATGTTTTCCATAACAGCATCCTTGTTCGAAAATTTTAGAAGTGACGCCCTGCTCTTTTCCAAAGAACAATTTCATCCATGGGGCATCACAATTTTCGGTTTACTCTGATTTAAATGTGGATGCAAATTTTATTGGCTGCTGAATATCCAAGGCGAACCAACTTAATGTAGGAGGGGACTTGTCCCCGAATGCGATGGGCCGGACAACCAACAATGCAGATATCAACGCCGCCTGGGCTGCCGTGTTCGGGGACAAGTCCCCTCCTACCGGTCCTTGACTAAGCGGCGTCTGAAAAGACCCTGCAATCAACCGCGCTGGGCGTTTTTTATCGAGATCTGGTCGTTCAGCGTCCAGAAGTCATACAGCACGCCCACCAGAAACAGCCCGCCTGTGCACAGGTAGATCAGCCCGGTGATCCACTTGCCCATGTACATGCGATGCACGCCGAATACGCCGAGGAAGGTCAGCAGAATCCAGGAAAGGCTGTAGTCCGTCGAACCCGAAGTGAAACGCAGGTCGGCTTCGCGATCCATGGCCGGAATCAGGAACACGTCAATCAGCCAGCCGATACCCAGCAGACCGAGGGTCAGGAACCAGATCGTCCCGGTAACCGGCTTGCCGTAGTAGAAGCGATGCGCCCCGGTGAAGCCGACAATCCAGAGCACATAGCCCATGACCTTGCTGTGGGTGTCGTGCTGCTGCACGCCGTTTTGATAGGTGTTCATTTGCGCCCTCATTTGAGTTGATAGAAAAAAATATTCGTAAAGTTTGTGACTTTTCTGTGTCCATCCGACGTATGGCGGGAACCTCCTACGGATCGGGCAAACCCTTGTAACCAAAGGGATTGGCGTGCCTTTTGAGACAGTTTGTCGCATAAATCGTAACGATTGCGCCGTAATTGAATCGACAAATGGGGTCAGGAATTCACAAAAAGCTGTTATAAAGTTGCGCGCTTACCCACAAGAGCCCTGCCGAATGCGTCCATTTTTCAAGTCATGGCTAACCATCTGCCTATTATTGCCCCTGGCCGCTCATGCCACCAATCGTGAGCAATCCTTACCTGCGAGCTTCTCTGGCTACACGGCGAAAAGTCACTCTTCGCCAACCCTCGCAACCAACCGCACCGAGCCTGCGCCGGTCATTTCTCCACGAGAGCGCAGCACCAAGGCCGCTATTCGTTCAGCCGCCCTGAAGAATTCGAAGAAGACCAGCAGTGTTGCAGTGATTGCGCCTAACGCCAAACAAAGCAACTCGGTGGTCAGCCGCGCGCTCAGCGCCGTCGGCACACCTTACCGTTGGGGCGGCACCACCGCCGGCAAAGGTCTGGATTGCAGCGGGCTGGTCAAATACGCGTTCAACGGCGTCAGTGAAGTCAATCTGCCGCGCACGTCCAATGCCATGGCCGAAGGCCACGGGCAAAAAGTCGACCGCAAGGATCTGAAGCCCGGCGACCTGCTGTTCTTCAACATCAAGAGCCGCAAGGTCAACCATGTCGCCATTTACCTGGGCAACGACCGCTTCGTCCACGCCCCGCGCCGTGGCAAGGCGGTGACTGTCGATACGCTGAAAAAGCCGTATTGGGACAGCCACTACATGGTCGCCAAGCGCGTCCTGCCCAAGCAGAAAGAGCCGTTGCGCATCGTTCAGCGCTGATCTTGAACTGCACCCCAAAAAGTTGGACACCTGGTCCAGACTTTGGGGTGCGGTTTATCTAGCGGGACCGGCTTTAGCCGGGAAGGCGTCGTGTCTGGCCACACAGATGCATCGCCCTATTCCCGGCTTGGACACCGATTCGCGGGCAAGCCTCGCTCCAACAGGCCGTCTACTCAGAAATTGTCCGGCACCTTGGCTTTTTCCCGCGCACTTTCGCGGGTTACCAGGCCGCGGGTGACCAGATCCTTCATGCACATATCCAGCGTCTGCATGCCCAGCGAGCCTCCGGTCTGAATCGCTGAGTACATCTGTGCGACCTTGTCCTCGCGAATCAGGTTCCTGATCGCCGGCGTACCCATCATGATTTCGTGCGCGGCAATCCGCCCGCCGCCAACCTTCTTCAGCAGGGTTTGCGATACCACGGCATGCAGCGACTCGGACAACATCGAACGAATCATGGATTTTTCCTGCGCCGGAAACACGTCGACGATCCGGTCGATGGTCTTCGCGGCAGACGTGGTGTGCAGCGTGCCAAACACCAGGTGGCCGGTTTCCGCAGCCGTCAGCGCCAGGCGAATGGTTTCCAGGTCGCGCAGCTCGCCCACCAGAATCACGTCCGGGTCTTCCCGCAGCGCCGAGCGCAAGGCTTCCGAGAAGCCGAGGGTATCGCGGTGCACTTCGCGCTGGTTGACCAGGCACTTCTTGGACTCGTGAACGAATTCGATCGGGTCTTCGATAGTCAGGATGTGGTGATGCTTGTTGCAGTTCAGATAGTCGACCATTGCCGCAAGGGTCGTCGACTTGCCGGAACCGGTCGGTCCGGTGACCAGCACCAGGCCGCGCGGCACGTCGGTAATCTTGCGAAACACTTCTCCCATCCCGAGATCTTCCATGCTCAGGATCTTCGAAGGAATGGTCCGGAACACCGCGCCCGCGCCACGGTTCTGGTTGAACGCGTTGACCCGGAAGCGCGCCACGCCCGGGACTTCGAAGGAAAAGTCGGTCTCCAGAAGCTCTTCGAAGTTCTGTCGTTGCTTGTCGTTCATGATGTCGTAGATCAGCTCCTGGACCTCTTTGGCGCTCAGGGCTGGCAGGTTGATCCGCCGCACATCGCCATCGACCCGGATCATCGGCGGCAGGCCAGCAGAGAGATGCAAGTCCGATGCGCCTTGCTTGGCACTGAAGGCCAGCAGCTCGGTAATATCCATACAGCTCCTCAATCACATAGAATGCCGCAGACTTTAGCCCTGCTGGCGCAAATCAATGTCCACGATAGCAGCGAACATTTCAACGCTCGGCGCACGAATTAACGCAGCCGCCCTTGCCGCCCAACGCGATCCAGCCGCCATAGGCCTGCTCGCGGTCAGCAAGACCAAGCCGGCCAGCGCCTTGCGCGAAGCCTATGCGGCGGGTTTGCGTGACTTCGGCGAAAACTATTTGCAGGAAGCCCTGAGCAAACAGCTCGAATTGGCCGACCTGCCCTTGTGTTGGCATTTCATCGGCCCCATTCAGTCGAACAAGACTCGTGCTATTGCCGAGAATTTCGCCTGGGTGCATTCAGTGGATCGTTTGAAAATCGCGCAACGTCTGTCTGAGCAACGTCCTGCGGACTTGCCACCGCTTAATATCTGCATTCAGGTCAATGTCAGTGGCGAAGCCAGCAAGTCCGGCTGCACGCCCGCTGATTTACCGGCGCTGGCCGCCGCGATCAGTGCCTTGCCGCACCTGAAACTGCGCGGTTTGATGGCCATTCCCGAACCGACCGAAGACAACGCGGAACAAAACGCGGCCTTTGCTGCGGTACGTTCGCTGCAGGATTCGTTGAATCTGCCACTCGACACCCTTTCCATGGGCATGAGCCACGACCTGGAGGCCGCCATCGCACAAGGCGCAACCTGGGTGCGGATCGGTACTGCCCTGTTTGGCGCCCGTGACTACGGCCAGCCATAACCTTCCCCTCTCAAGGAACCCGACATGAGCAAGACTCGTATTGCCTTTATCGGCGCCGGCAACATGGCCGCCAGCCTGATCGGCGGACTGCGCGCCCAGGGCGTGGAAGCCGACTCGATCCGCGCCAGTGATCCCGGCGCCGAACAGCGCGGCAAAATCGCCGCTGAACATGGCATCGTGGTGGTGGCCGATAACGCCGAAGCCATCGAAGGCGCGGATGTCGTGCTGATCGCGGTCAAGCCGCAGATGATGAAAGCCGTTTGCGAAGCCCTGCGTCCAAGCCTCAAACCCAATCAATTGGTGGTTTCGATTGCTGCCGGCATCACTTGCGCCAGCATGAGCCAATGGCTGGGCGCGCAACCCATCGTGCGCTGCATGCCCAACACGCCGGCGTTGCTGCGTCAGGGCGTCAGCGGTTTGTACGCCACGGCTTTGGTGAGCCAGGCGCAGCGTGAACAGGCCGAGCAGTTGTTGTCGGCAGTTGGCATTGCCCTGTGGCTCGACGAAGAACAGCAACTGGATGCAGTGACGGCGGTATCGGGCAGCGGCCCGGCGTATTTCTTCCTGTTGATCGAGGCCATGACGGCGGCGGGCGTGAAACTCGGCCTGCCGCAGGAAGTGGCCTCGCAGCTGACGCTGCAAACCGCGCTGGGCGCCGCGCTGATGGCCACCGGCAGCGATGTTGACGCTGCCGAACTGCGTCGTCGGGTAACCTCGCCAGCGGGCACCACAGAAGCTGCAATCAAATCATTCCAGGCCGGGGGCTTCGAAGCCCTGGTCGAAACCGCACTCACTGCCGCCGCACAGCGTTCGGCAGAGATGGCCGAACAGCTGGGCAAGTAACCTTCCAGGCCTTTGAGGAACAGAACCGATGATCGGACTGAACACCGCTGCAATCTACATCCTGCAAACCATCGGCAGCTTGTACCTGCTGATCATTTTGCTGCGCTTCGTGCTGCAACTGGTACGGGCGGACTTCTACAACCCGTTGAGCCAGTTCGCCGTGCGCGCCACCCAGCCGCTGCTCAAGCCGCTGCGCCGGATCATCCCCAGCCTGTTTGGCCTGGACATGTCGTCTCTGGTGCTGGCGATCATCGTGCAGCTGATTTTGATGGCCCTGACCCTGTTGCTGGCCTATGGCACCACCGGTGATCCGCTGCATCTGCTGCTCTGGGCAATCATTGGCGTGACGGCGCTGTTCCTGAAGATTTTCTTCTTCGCCCTGATCATCAGCGTGATCCTGTCCTGGGTCGCCCCGGCCAGCCACAACCCTGGTGCGGAAATGGTCAACCAGATCTGCGAGCCGATGCTGGCCCCGCTGCGCAAGATTCTGCCTAACCTGGGCGGTCTGGATATCTCGCCGATCCTGGCGTTCATGGTCCTCAAGCTGCTGGACATGCTGGTTATCAACAACCTGGCGGCAATGAGCATGATGCCGGATGTGCTGCGTTTGCTGATCTGATTTTCGGCGTCTGGATAATCGCTTTCGCGAGCAAGCTCGCTCCCACAGGTATCACATGCTCCGTGGGAGCGAGCTTGCTCGCGAAGATGTCCACACAGACACTGGAAGATCATTTGCCCTACCCCCCCATGGTCTTTAGACTTACGCCTCATTTAAGCGAGAGCAGGGTCGATGTCCACGGTCTTTCCCGAAGATTCTGTCGGTCTAGTCACGCCGCAACTGGCGCATTTCAGCGAGCCTCTGGCCCTGGACTGTGGTCGTTCCTTGCCTGCCTACGACCTGATTTACGAAACCTATGGCGAACTCAACGCCGCGCGCAGCAATGCCGTGCTGGTGTGCCACGCCTTGTCCGGCCACCACCACGCAGCGGGTTTCAATAGCGTCGACGAGCGCAAACCCGGCTGGTGGGACAGCTGCATCGGTCCCGGCAAGCCCATCGACACCCGCCGTTTCTTCGTGGTCAGCCTGAACAATCTGGGCGGCTGCAACGGCTCCACCGGCCCGAGCAGCATCGATCCGGAAACCGGCAAGCCGTTCGGCGCGAATTTCCCGGTGTTGACCGTTGAAGACTGGGTTCACAGTCAAGCCCGTCTGGCTGATCTGCTGGGCATCGAGCAATGGGCCGCTGTGGTCGGCGGCAGCCTGGGCGGCATGCAGGCGCTGCAATGGACCATGACGTACCCCAATCGCGTTCGCCATTGTCTGGCCATCGCTTCGGCACCCAAGCTGTCGGCGCAGAACATCGCCTTCAACGAAGTGGCGCGTCAGGCGATCCTGTCCGACCCGGAATTCCATGGTGGCGACTTCCAGGAATTCGGCGTGATCCCCAAACGCGGCCTGATGCTGGCGCGCATGGTCGGGCACATCACGTATCTGTCCGACGATTCCATGGGCGAGAAATTCGGCCGTGGGCTCAAAAGCGAGAAGCTCAACTACGACTTCCACAGCGTCGAGTTCCAGGTTGAAAGCTATCTGCGTTATCAGGGTGAAGAGTTCTCCGGGCGTTTCGACGCCAACACTTACCTGCTGATGACCAAGGCGCTGGACTACTTCGACCCGGCTGGCGCATTCAACGACAATCTGGCGGCGACGCTGGCCAACGTCACCGCCGAGTTCTGCGTGATTTCGTTCACCACCGACTGGCGCTTTTCCCCAGCCCGCTCCCGGGAACTGGTGGATGCGCTGATGGCGGCGAAGAAGAACGTCTGTTACCTGGAAATCGACGCGCCCCAGGGCCACGACGCCTTTCTGATCCCGATCCCGCGCTACTTGCAGGCTTTCTCCAGCTACATGAACCGCATTGCACTTTGAGGAAGCCATGAGAGCTGACCTGGAAATCATCCAAGAATGGATCCCTGCGGGCAGCCGCGTGCTCGACCTCGGTTGCGGCGACGGCGAACTGCTGGCCTGGCTGCGGGACAACAAGCAAGTCACCGGCTACGGCCTGGAAAACGACGCCGATAACATCGCCCGCTGCGTGGGCAAGGGTGTCAATGTCATCGAGCAGGATCTGGACAAGGGCCTGGGCAACTTCGCCAGCAACAGTTTCGACGTCGTGGTCATGACCCAGGCGCTGCAAGCGGTGAGCTACCCGGACAAGATCCTCGACGAAATGCTCCGCGTCGGCCGCCAGTGCATCATCACCTTCCCCAACTTCGGTCACTGGCGCTGCCGCTGGTACCTGGCGAGCAAGGGCCGCATGCCGGTATCCGACTTCCTGCCTTACACCTGGTACAACACGCCTAATATTCACTTCTGCACCTTCGAAGACTTCGAAGACCTGTGCCGGGGCCGCCACGCGCGGGTCATTGATCGGCTTGCGGTAGATCAACAGCATCGACATGGTTGGGCCAGTAAGCTATGGCCTAACCTGTTAGGTGAGATCGGCATCTATCGGGTCAGCAGTCCGGGCCTGCAAGAGCACCAGATTGCGATTTGAGTCACCTCATGACAGGAGAACGAACATGCGCCGCCTAGCTGTCTTTTTATGCACCTTGTGCCTGGCATTGCCGCTAATGGCTGCCGACAACGCCAAGCCCGAGCGCAAAGAACAATTCGGTGAGCTGACCGTGCACTACAACGCGTTCGCTTCCAGCGTCCTGCAACCGGCCATCGCTGAAGCTACCGGCCTGATTCGCAGCAAGAATCAGGGCGTGCTGAACATCGCAACGGTCAAGGCCGGCAAGACTATTCCCGCCAATGTCACGGGGGCTGTAAAGGATCTGACCGGACGGGAAAAAACCCTCACCTTCAAGCAGATCAACGACAAGGGCGCGGTCTATTACATCGCGCAGTTCCCCGTTGATCCGAACGCGTCAGCGATCTACACCTTCACCGTCAACGTAAAGGCCGGTGACGATGTCGCACACTCGTTCAGCTTCAACCAAGAAATCTACTCAGGCGACTAATGACTTTCCCGCAGCTCGTATTGGCCAGCCACAACGCCGGCAAACTCAAAGAACTCCAGGCCATGCTCGGCGACAGCGTGCAATTGCGCTCGATTGGTGAGTTCAGCCAGGTCGAGCCGGAAGAAACCGGCCTGTCGTTTGTCGAAAACGCGATCCTCAAGGCGCGTAACGCGGCGCGCATCTCCGGTATGCCCGCTCTGGCGGACGACTCGGGGCTGGCGGTGGATTATCTGGGCGGCGCGCCGGGGATTTATTCGGCGCGCTATGCCGACGGGCTCGGCGACGCGGCGAACAACGCCAAATTGCTGGATGCGCTCAAGGACGTACCCGAAGAGCAACGCGGCGCGCAGTTCGTCTGCGTGCTGGCCTTGGTCCGTCACGCTGATGATCCGCTGCCGATTCTTTGCGAAGGCCTGTGGCACGGGCGCATTCTGACCGCTGCGAGTGGCGCGCATGGTTTCGGTTATGACCCGTTGTTCTGGGTTCCGGAGCGCGATTGCTCCAGCGCCGAACTGAGCCCCGTCGAGAAGAACCAGTTCAGCCATCGCGCCCGCGCCATGGCGATTCTGCGCCAGCGCTTGAGTTTGAAATGAGCCACGACGCACCCGCACAACCGCTGTTTCTCGGCGAAACCGGCTTTTCCTCCACCGGTCCGAGGGCCGCGCTGCCGCAACTGCCGCCGTTGTCGCTGTATATCCATATTCCGTGGTGCGTGCGCAAATGCCCGTATTGCGATTTCAATTCCCACACCGCCAGCCCGGTGCTGCCGGAAGCCGAATACATCGACGCGTTGCTGGCCGACCTGGATCTGGATTTGCCCAATGTCTACGGTAGGGAACTGAGCTCGATCTTCTTCGGCGGCGGCACGCCGAGCCTGTTCAGCGCCGATGCACTGGGCCGCTTGCTCAAGGGCGTCGAACAGCGCATTCGCTTCGCCAGCGACATCGAAATCACCCTGGAAGCCAATCCGGGCACCTTCGAGCAGGTCAAGTTCAGCGCCTATCGCGGGCTGGGCATCAATCGCCTGTCCATCGGCATCCAGAGCTTCCAGGAAGCCAAACTCAAGGCGCTGGGCCGGATTCACAACGGCGACGAAGCAATTCGCGCCGCCGACATGGCGCGTCAGGCCGGTTTCGACAACTTCAATATGGACCTGATGCACGGCCTGCCGGATCAGTCGCAAAGCGATGCCTTGGGCGATCTGCAACAAGCCATCGATCTGGGTCCGACGCATTTGTCCTGGTATCAACTGACGCTGGAGCCGAACACCGTGTTCTGGAACCAGCCGCCCGTGCTGCCCGAAGACGACATTCTCTGGGACATTCAGGAAGCCGGACAATTGCTGCTCGCCGAAAACGGTTACGCGCAGTACGAAGTCTCGGCTTACGCACAACCCGGCAGACCGGCGCGGCATAACCTTAATTACTGGAGTTTTGGCGACTTCATCGGCATCGGCGCGGGCGCCCACGGCAAGCTCAGCCATCCGGACGGACGCATCGTGCGGACCTGGAAAACCCGTCTGCCCAAGGATTACCTCAACCCGGCCAAGCCATTCAAGGCCGGGGAAAAGCTGCTCAGCGTCGAAGAGCTGCCGTTCGAATTCCTGATGAATGCCCTGCGCCTGACAAATGGTGTGGACGCTGCATTATTTCGCCAGCGCACCGGTCTAAGCCTCGATTCGCTGGCCAGCGCCCGTCAGCAAGCCGAACAACGCGGCCTGCTGCTGCCTGATCCGACACGACTGGTCGCCACGCCCCAAGGCCAGCTGTTTCTCAATGACTTGCTGCAATACTTTCTAATCTAAGGACCCTGCATGGATTTCATCTTCGACCTGCTCGCCACTGCCTCCCGTTGGAGCCGCAGCAACCTTTCGGAAATCGCGCTCGCGCTGGTGGGCTGTTTGCTGGTGCTGTTTGGCGCGGACTTCAAGGGCTGGGTCGAACAACGCATCAGCAGCTTCGCAGGCGCATTGCGCATCCCGCTCATGGCGTTGCTGGTCACTCTCGGCAGCGGCGCAGCGTTGATCTACGCCACCCCGTGGGTGATTCGCGGGCTAAGCCAGTTCAACAACTACAGCCTGGCGCCGGTATTGGTGGTGGTGCTGGTGTTGATCGGGGTTGTTGCGGACAGGAAGTGACCAACAAGCAAGATCACCCCACATTTGTGGGAGCGAGCTTGCTCGCGAAGGGGTTTGTCAGACTCCAGATATCTATTAGATGTACTGGCCTATTCGCGAGCAAGCTCGCTCCCACAATTAATCGATCTTCTCAAACTTCAAATCCCAAACCCCATGCCCCAGGCGTTCGCCACGGCGTTCGAATTTGGTGATCGGGCGTTCAGTTGGGCGTGGGACGCATTTGCCGTCTTCGGCCAGGTTGCGATAACCCGGCGCGACGTTCATCACTTCCAGCATGTACTCGGCATAGGGTTCCCAGTCAGTGGCCATGTGCAGCACGCCGCCTACCTTGAGCTTGCTGCGCACCAGTTTGGCAAATTCAGGCTGCACGATGCGGCGCTTGTGGTGACGGCTCTTGTGCCATGGATCGGGGAAAAACAGCATCAGGCGATCGAGGCTATTGTCGGCGATGCAACGGTTGAGCACTTCGATTGCGTCGCAATCGTAGACCCGCACGTTGGTCAGGCCTTGAGTCAGCACGCCATTGAGCAGCGCGCCGACGCCCGGATTGTGCACTTCGACGCCGATGAAGTCCTGATCCGGCGCAGCCGCCGCCATCTCCAGCAGGGAATGGCCCATGCCGAAGCCGATTTCCAGGGTGCGCGGCGCAGAGCGGCCAAACACCTGATCGTAATCCACGGGCGCATCGGTCAGCGGCAGAACGAACAGCGGGCGACCTTGATCCAGACCACGTTGCTGGCCTTCAGTCATGCGCCCGGCGCGCATCACGAAACTCTTGATGCGCCGGTGTTGGCGTTCTGCGCCTTCTTCTGCAACAGGCAACTCGGGTGGAACGTGCGAATCAGTCATCAACGAGCTCTATATCAAACGACACATTATCTATTTGACCGTGGGACCGGCTTTAGCCGGGAAAGGGCCAGTACATCCGACGAAATTCTTTGATCAGAATGACGCCTTCCCGGCTAAAGCCGGTCCCACGGTAGGAGTCCTACCGAATCAGGCCATCCAGCGGCGAGGACGCGCTGGCATAAAGTTTTTTCGGCATGCGGCCGGCAAGGTAGGCCATGCGGCCGGCAATGACGGCGTGTTTCATGGCGGCGCCCATCAGGATCGGGTCCTGCGCGTGGGCGATGGCCGAGTTCATCAGCACCGCTTCGCAGCCCAGCTCCATGGCGATGGTGGCGTCGGATGCAGTACCGACACCAGCATCGACCAGCACCGGGACTTTGGTTTCTTCGAGGATGATCTGCAGGTTGTACGGATTACAGATCCCCAGGCCGCTGCCAATCAAGCCGGCCAGCGGCATGATCGCGATGCAGCCGATCTCCGCCAGTTGTCGGGCAATAATCGGGTCATCGCTGGTATAAACCATCACGTCGAAGCCTTCCTTGACCAGCACTTCGGCGGCCTTGAGGGTTTCGATCACGTTGGGGAACAAAGTCTTCTGGTCCGCCAGTACTTCGAGCTTGACCAGATTCTTGCCGTCGAGCAGCTCACGGGCCAGGCGACAGGTGCGCACGGCGTCAATGGCATCGAAGCAGCCAGCGGTGTTCGGCAGGATGGTGTAGCGGTCCGGCGGCAGGATATCCAGCAGGTTCGGCTCGCCCGGATTCTGGCCCAGATTGGTCCGGCGCACCGCGACCGTGACGATCTCGGCGCCAGAAGCTTCGATAGCCAGGCGGGTTTGTTCCATATCGACGTATTTGCCGGTACCGACCAGCAGGCGCGACTCGAAAGTCCGACCGGCCAGGGTGAACGGCTTGTCGCTGCGAACGTTGCTCATGGGAAATCCTCTTGGAAGGTTTCTAGCAGATTGAAATCACTGCGTGCCGGGGACTAGCCGCCGCCGATGGCGTGGACCACTTCGACCTGATCGCCCTCGCTCAAGACCGTAGACACATGCTGGCTGCGCGGCACGATATCCAGGTTCAGCTCGACCGCAACACGACGCCCGGCAAGATCAAGGCGGGTCAGCAGTGCCAGGACGGTTTCGCCATCCGGCAGTTCAAGGGGTTCGCCGTTCAACTGAATGTGCATGCGCGATTGCAGCCATCATTTTAGGGGCGAGCATTCTAGCCCGATCAGCCGGTATGACCAAGGCAAAGCCACGCCATTCGTCTCGGCATCGGTCAGAACGGCTCGTTGCCCCGGCGCCGGAACCATCCGGTCAACGACAGCCGCTCGCGGGTCGAAGGCATGACCTCGTGAGGGATTTCACCGGACAGGAACACCACCAGACAACCGCCGGTGGGCTGCACGTCGTATTGCGTTTCATCTTGCAGCTCATTTTTAAGATACATGCGCAGCTGGCCGCCGTGCTCGGGCAACCAGGCCTGATTCAGATAAAGCACAGCCGAAACCATGCGCCGGTCGTCATCACGAAAGCGGTCGACGTGCTTGCGATAGAAAGCGCCGGGCGGGTACAGCGCGAAATGACTTTCGTAGTCTTCAAGGCCGAGAAACAGTCCGCGATTGAGCGCCAGACGCAGGCTGTCCATCAGTTCCAGATAGCGGTCGCAGACCTCGACCTGCCCGGCTTCGAGCCACTGGATATGATCGCCACGAATACCTTCGCGCACTTCCTGGAACGGCCCGCGACCCACGCCAGCGGGGGCCAGTTCGCCTTCGGCGGCGCGTGTGTGGCACTCGCTCGCCAGCTCGCGGGTCAATGTTTCAGGCAGGAAAATATTCTGCTGCGACCAGCCGTGGGCAGCCAGGTCGTCAACGATTCGCAGCAGCAACGGGTGATCAGGGGCAATTCGCATCGCGCATAGTATCCATATGCCCGCAAATCCAACAGTACCGGTGATGCAGGGATTGCCAACTCAATTAATTTTCACGTGGCAAGGGAAGTCATAACTCGACAAATCCCCGCCAGCACCCGGAGAATAGCGACCTGCCGACAGGAGTCCCTATGCGCCGTTTGTTTGTTTTGCTGTTGATGTTCTGCACTTTGCCTGCCTGGGCAGACAGCTATGACCAGTTATACAAGGTCGCCGGTTGGCCAGAACAACGCGCGCATTTCAACGATGCCCTCAAAGCAGCCCAACAACGATATCGCAATAGCCTGCCGCCCGCGGTGTATCAGGCGCTGGTCGATAACAGCAACCAGCGCTTCGGCCCGCAGGCCATGGATCAGCGTGCCGAAAAGCGTTTGCGTGAAACCCTGCGCGATCCCAACCCTGCCCTGCAATTCTTTCAATCGCCACTGGGCATGAAAATCGTCAACGCCGAGCTGACCGCAACCCGCGCCGATCAACTGGCAAAAAACGCTCAGGGCCTGCCGCATATCGAAGCTGACGCCACCCGCCAACTATTGATCGGCCATTTGGCGCAGGCTCTGCCCGCCAAGGAAGCAGGTGCCGAAATCAGCCTGGCGATTGCCGGTGTGGCGGCCGACAGCCTGAGCCAGATGATCCCCGGTTTGATGGGCGGCGCAGGTGGCCAGGGGCAAAGCATGCTCGACGGCCAGCGCCAACGCCTGATGACGCAAATCGCCGCCGACATGAACAACACCCTGCTGTACGTCTACCGCGACCTGTCCGACCCGGAGCTGGAAGAATTCTCGAACTTCGCCGAATCCCCCGATGGCAAAGCCTATTACCAGGCCGCACTGGCCGCGATCCGCGCAGGACTGGCGGTCGGGCAAAGCGCTTCGAGCCTGGCGCCGAGTCAGTAAACCTGACTGTTTGAAGCCGCCAGCCCCATCTTCTGCTCTATGGACGCGAAATAGCGCGCGCGCAACTCCGGCAGTTCATTGGCCAGATGATGGCGGGCTTCGCTGAGCATGAGGATTTGCGGGTGGTTGAATTTTTCGTTGAGCACGCCCAGGTTATGACTCCAGTCAACGGTCATGTCGGCTTCGCCCTGGATGATGATCGGGCTGCGGGAGCTGCGCGGCGCTGATTCTATGCGTTCGATCCAGCGTGCCAGGGCGCCGACCCATGCGGTGGGCAGACGCCGCGCTTGCAGCGGGTCGGCCAGCAGGAATGGCAGGAAAGTCGGCGCATTGGAGTTTTCGCTGAAGCGTCGGGCGATGCCTTTGACGAAGGGTTTGAGCAGGTAATAGCTGAGCTTCGACCAGCCCCAGGCGCGCGGCCGAACCAGCGGCGCGAGGAGGATCACCTGACCTTGGGCCGGGCTTTTCTCGCCCTGATTGAGCACGTGATCAATCACAATCGCCCCGCCCGTACTTTGTCCCAGGAGATGCCAGGGCTGCGGTAACTGCAAGGTGGAGGCTTCTGCGAACAAGCGCTGCAGCACCAGCTGATACTCCGCGAAGTCGTTGATGCTGGCGCGCGGGCCGCCGGACAAACCGTGCCCCGGCAAGTCGCAGGCGATTACCGCGAAGTTCATGCTCAGCCCCCACTCGATCACATGCTTGAACAGACCCATGTGGTCATAAAAGCCGTGTAGCAGGAACAGCGTCGCCACCGGTTGCTCGGGAAGCCAGACCTGAGCGACGATTTCATAACCTGCCACGTCCATGCGGCCCAGCCAACTGCGCGTCGGGCCTTTCGGGCCCAGTCCGGCAATGCTGTAAAAGCGCTGGTAGGCGAGTCCCTCGACTGACAGCGGCTGCATCGCGCTCAACGGTTGCAGGCTGGCACGCAGGGAATTGGGGTCGAACGTGGCGGTCATGAAAATTCCAGAACAAACGGCGTGGCGAAATGCGCTGTGCCGATATTCATCTGTATCCCTTGGCGTGGCAAGCTACGCCACCTCAAACAGAAGCGTCTGACATGAAACTGATCCGCCGCAACACATTGTTCAGCTGGCTGCTTGCGCTGGTCTGCGCAGCCGGACTGTGGGCGGCGTACGACTGGTTTCAGGGACGTTACTTGCGCGCGTTCAGCGATCAGACCGCGCTGTTCGCCGGCGACGCGCTGCGTCTGCCCGCCGAGCTGGCCGGGCCGGGGCGAATCCGCCTGGTGCATTTCTGGGACCCGGCTTGCCCGTGCAATGTCGGCAATCAGCAGCATCTCGGGGAATTGATCGAGCGCTTTGGCAGCGACATTGTTGGGAGCAGCGGCGTGGATTTCTATTCGGTGCAGAAACCCGGCAGCCACGGCCAGTTGCCGGAAACCCTGAGCGCCATCAAGCCATTGAGTAGCCTGCCCGGCGCCGAGCAAATCACCGCCAGCCCTGCGGTTGCGATTTGGGATCGGGAAGGCAAGCTCGCCTATTTCGGGCCGTACAGCGAAGGGCTGACCTGCAATTCCAGCAACAGCTTCATCGAGCCGATCCTGCAAGCCCTCAGCTCCGGCCGCCCGGTGGACGCCACGCATACCATGGCGGTGGGGTGTTATTGCCCGTGGTTGCCATGAAAAAACCTGTGGGAGCGAGCTTGCTCGCGAAGAGGTCAGTACAGTAGGCACATTGCTGTTGTCTGAAATATTGTCTTCGCAAGCAAGCTTGCTCCCACGAGTTCGCGCCCGCCTAATTATTCATAGAGAAGCTGGATGAAACGCAGTCTGACTATCCTTGTATTCATCATTGCCCTCGTTGCAGGCGGCGGCGCCTGGTTCATCCACCTCAAACAGCCAGTGCGCGATGGCGAAATTGCGCTCGCGCATCTGCAAGCGCCGGTCAGCGTGCGTTATGACGAGCGCGGCGTGCCGCATATCCGCGCCGAAAACGAGGCCGATCTGTATCGCGCCCTGGGTTATGTGCATGCCCAGGATCGGTTGTTCCAGATGGAAATGATGCGGCGACTGGCGCGTGGCGAGCTGGCCGAGGTGCTTGGCCCCAAGCTGGTGGGCACCGACAAGCTGTTCCGCAGTCTGCGCATTCGCGAGCACGCCGACGCTTATGTCGCGCGCCACGACCAGAACACGCCAGCCTGGAAAGCCCTGCAAGCCTATCTGGACGGCATCAATCAATATCAGGACGGCCACGCCAAACCGCTGGAATTCGATTTACTCGGCATTCCCAAGCGACCGTTCACGGCTGAAGACACGCTGAGCGTCGGCGGTTATATGGCCTACAGCTTTGCGGCGGCGTTTCGTACCGAACCCTTGCTGACCTTCGTGCGCGACACGCTTGGCCCTGAATACCTGAAAGCCTTTGATCTGGACTGGCAGCCCCAAGGCGCACTCAGCCAGGCGCCAACTCTTGCTGACAGCGACTGGAAGTCCCTCAACCAACTGGCATTCCTCAGCAATCAGGCGCTGGAACAAGCCGGTCTGCCGCAATTCGAGGGCAGCAATGCCTGGGCGGTTTCCGGCATTCGCACGCAAAGCGGCAAGCCGCTGCTGGCGGGCGATCCGCATATTCGCTTTTCTACTCCGGCGGTGTGGTACGAAGCGCAGCTCTCCGCGCCGGGTTTTGAGCTGTACGGCCATCATCAGGCGCTGAATCCGTTCGCATCGCTGGGCAACAACATGGATTTCGGCTGGAGCCTGACCATGTTCCAGAACGACGATCTGGATTTGATCGCCGAAAAGGCCAATCCGGAAAATCCCAATCAAGTCTGGTACCACGGCCAATGGGTCGAGATGACCAGCAGCCAGCAGCAGATTGCGGTCAAGGGCGAACAGCCGGTGACGCTCACCCTGCGCAGCTCGCCCCACGGCCCCATCGTCAATGACGTGTTGGGCGCGACGGCGGGCAAGACGCCGATTGCCATGTGGTGGTCTTTCCTTGAATCGGAGAATCCGATCCTCGAAGGCTTTTATGAAGCCAATCGTGCCGACACCCTGGAAAAAATGCGCGGCGCTGCCGAGAAGATCCAGTCGCCGGGGCTGAACATCGTCTGGGCCAACGCCAAGGGCGATATCGGTTGGTGGGCGGCGGCGCAATTGCCGATTCGCCCCGAAGGCGTCAACCCCAACTACATTCTGGATGGCAGCACCGAGCAGGCAGACAAACTGGGCTTTTACCCGTTCAGCGCCAACCCGCAGGAAGAGAACCCGACTCGCGGTTACATCGTGTCTGCCAACTTCCAGCCGACTTCGCCCACGGGCATGTCGATCCCCGGCTATTACAACCTCGCCGACCGTGGGCAACAGCTCAATCGGCAGTTGAGCGATTCGGCGCTGAAGTGGGATGTGGACAGCAGCAAGAAGCTGCAACTGGGCACGCAGACCGAGTACGCCTCACGCATTCTCACGCCATTGATTCCGGTATTGCGCAGCGTGATCAGCGATCCGGAAGAAAAGGCTTTGGTGGAACGGCTGGCCAGCTGGAAAGGCGATTATTCGCTGGATTCAGTCGGCGCGACGTTGTTCAACCAGTTCCTGTTCGATCTCACCGAAGAAACCTTTCATGACGAACTGGGCGATGGGCTGTTCGAAACCTTGCTCTCGACTCGGGTCATCGATGCCGCTTTGCCTCGTGTCGCCGCCGATGCCAGCTCGCCATGGTGGAACAATCGCAATTCCCCGGCGCCGGAGAGCCGCGCCAACACGGTGAAAGTCGCCTGGCACGCCAGCGTTTCACATCTGAAATCCACCTATGGCGTGAACCCGGATGAATGGCTGTGGGGCAAGGCGCATACCCTGACGCATGCACATCCGCTGGGTTCGCAGCCGCTATTGGGGCAACTGCTCAATGTCGGGCCGTTTGCCGCGCCCGGCACTCATGAAGTCCCGAACAACCTTTCCGCGCGCATCGGCCCCGCGCCATGGCCGGTGACCTACGGCCCATCAACCCGGCGCATCATCGACTTCGCCGACCCGGCGCACAGCGTGGGTATCAACCCGGTCGGGCAAAGCGGCGTGCCGTTCGACAAACACTATTCGGATCAGGCACAGACCTACATCGACGGCGGCTATGTGCCGCAGTATTTGAGCGAAGGGGATGTTGCGGGGCATACAGAAGGGACGTTGCGGTTGGTGCCGGGCCGATGAAATATTCGGTCCACCGTGGGACCGGCTAAAGCCGGGAAGAGGCCGGTACATCCGATGTCCGGCGTGGGGGACCGGCTTTAGCCGGGAAGGCAGTACATTCGATGCCCGGCGTGTGGGACCGGCTTTAGCCGGGAAGAGGCCGGTACATCCGATGCATTTTTTGCGTCAGAAATACCGCCTTCCCGGCTAAAGCCGGTCCCACGGTTTCAGCCCATCAAACCGGCGCAGCCGTCCGGCGTGGATCGGGCTGTTTGTAGGTGTCGGCGGCGCTTTCCTCGATGGCTTGCTGAATGGCTTTCCTGCGCAGGTTTTCCGCGCGGCGGCTGAAGAACCAGACCAGGAAGGTCGCCATGGAAACCGCCAGCAGGATCAGACTCGCCACGGCGTTGATTTCCGGCTTCACGCCCAGACGCACGGCGGAGAAGACTTCCATCGGCAAGGTCGTGGAGCCAGGCCCGGAGACGAAGCTCGCCAGTACCAGATCGTCCAGCGACAAGGCGAACGACATCATCGCGCCTGCTGCCAGCGACGGCGCGATCATCGGGATGGTGATCAGGAAGAACACCTTCCACGGCCGCGCACCGAGATCCATTGCTGCCTCTTCGATAGACAGGTCCAGCTCACGCAGACGCGCCGACACCACTACCGCGACATACGCCGCGCAGAACGTGGTGTGGGCGATCCAGATCGTGACGATGCCGCGTTCCTGTGGCCAGCCAATCAGTTGCGCCATGGCTACGAACAGCAGCAGCAATGACAGACCGGTAATCACTTCCGGCATTACCAACGGCGCAGTCACCAGGCCGCCGAAGAAGGTGCGGCCCTTGAAGCGGGTGATGCGCGTCAGCACGAACGCCGCCATGGTCCCCAGCGCAACCGCTGCGATGGCCGTGTAAGTGGCGATCTCCAGCGAACGCATTACCGAGCCCATCAGTTGCGTGTTATCCAGCAGGCCGACATACCACTTCACCGACCAGCCGCCCCACACCGTCACCAGCTTGGAGGCGTTGAACGAATAGATGACCAGAATCACCATCGGCGCATAGATGAACAGCAGACCGAGGACCAGCATCATGTTCGAGAATCGAAAGCTTCTCATGCCTTGCCCTCCAGCTCTTTAGCCTGACTGCGGTTGAACAGAATGATCGGCACGATCAGGATCAACAGCATGACCACCGCCAGCGCGGACGCCACGGGCCAGTCGCGGTTATTGAAGAATTCCTGCCACAGCACGCGACCAATCATCAGGGTTTCCGGGCCACCCAGCAGTTCAGGAATGACGAACTCGCCCACCACCGGAATGAACACCAGCATGCAGCCGGCAATCACGCCGTTCTTGGACAGCGGCACGGTGATTTTCCAGAAGCTGTTGAAGGTGCTCGAACCCAGGTCCGATGCGGCTTCCAGCAGGCTTGGATCATGTTTCACGAGATTGGCGTACAGCGGCAGAATCATGAACGGCAGGTACGAATACACCACGCCGATATAGACCGCGAGGTTGGTGTTGAGAATCTGCAAAGGCTCGTCGATAAAGCCCAGCCACATCAGGAAGGCGTTAAGCAGGCCGTTGTTGCTGAGGATGCCCATCCACGCATAGACCCGGATCAGGATTGCGGTCCAGGTCGGCATCATGATCAGCAGCAGCAAAACCGTCTGCATTTCCTTGCGTGCCGTGGCAATGCCGTAGGCCATGGGAAAGCCGATCAACAGGCACAGCAGCGTGCTGAAGAAGGCCATTTTCAGCGAACCCAGATACGCTGAAATATACAGGTCGTCGCCGGTCAGCAGCGCGTAGTTGGCGAAGTTGAGGATCACTTCGAACTTCTGCTCGGCGTAACTGAAAATCTCGGTATACGGCGGGATTGCGACGTCAGCTTCAGCGAAGCTGATCTTGATGACGATTATGAATGGCAAGGCGAAGAACAGGAACAGCCAGAGGAACGGCGCGCCGATGACCATCTGCCGGCCACCGGGGGTTATTCGATTGAGTGCTCGTTTTATTTTTCGGATTTTCATGAGCGCAGCACCACGCCGCTGTCGTCTTCCCACCAGACGAATACTTCATCGCCCCAGGTAGGCCGCGTACCCTGACGTTCGGCGTTGGCCACAAACGACTGGACCAGCTTGCCGCACGGCAGCTGCACATAGAACACCGAGTGGCCGCCCAGATAGGCGATGTCGTGAACCTTGCCCCGGGACCAGTTGTACTCGAAGGACGGCTGCTCGGTGGTAACCAGCAGTTTTTCCGGACGCAGCGCGTAGGTGATGCGCTTGTCTTCCACCGAAGTGGTGACGCCGTGGCCGACATAGATGCTGCGTTCCAGCTCCGGGGTGCTGATCAACGCGTGGCCTTCGGCGTCGTCGATGACCTCGCCTTCGAACAGATTGACGTTGCCGATGAATTCACAGACCAGACGGCTGGTCGGGGTTTCGTAGATGTCGATGGGGCTGCCGATCTGCGCGATCCAGCCCAGGTGCATGATCGCGATGCGCTCGGCCATGGTCATGGCCTCTTCCTGATCGTGGGTCACCATCACGCAGGTCACGCCGACCCGCTCGATGATTTCCACCAGCTCCAGTTGCATCTGCGAGCGCAGTTTCTTGTCCAGCGCGCCCATGGGTTCGTCGAGCAGCAATAATTTGGGCTTCTTGGCCAGGGAACGCGCCAGCGCGACCCGCTGCCGTTGACCACCGGACAATTGATGCGGCTTGCGGCGCGCGTACTGGGTCATCTGCACCAGCTTGAGCATTTCTTCGACGCGGGCCGTCACTTCGGCTTTCGGCAGTTTGTCCTGCTGCAGACCGAAAGCGATGTTCTGCTCGACGGTCATGTGCGGGAACAGCGCGTAGGACTGGAACATCATGTTGATCGGACGTTCGTACGGTGGCATGTCGGTAATGTCGACGCCATCCAGGTAAATCCGGCCTTCGGTAGGTCGTTCGAAACCCGCCAGCATGCGCAACAGCGTGGACTTGCCCGAACCCGAACCGCCCAGCAGGGCGAAAATTTCGCCCTTGTTGATTTGCAGGGACACATCGTCCACCGCAATCGTCTCGTCGAATTTCTTCGTGACCCGATCGATCTTGACCAGCACCTGCTTTGGTTGCTGACCGCCTTCGAGTGATTTCTTGTAGGCGCCGGAGGCAACTGCCATGGGTGAAACTCCCAACAGATTCGCAACCCGACCAATGCAGCCGGGCGCTGGATTTTTATTTGCCCGACTTGACCTTGGTCCAGCTGCGGGTCATCAGACGTTGCACCTTGGGTGGCAGCTCGCTGTTCACGAACAACCGGTCCAGGACGGCCTGCGATGGGTAAACCGCCTCATCGGTACGAATTTCCTGATCCATGAACTCACTGGATTTCGGGTTCGGGTTGGCGTAACCGACCTGATCGCTGACTTTGGCGATCACTTCAGGCTTGAGCAGGTAATTGATGAAAGCGTGAGCTTCCTTGACGTTTTTGGCGTCGGCCGGAATCGCCAGCATGTCGAACCACAGATTGCCGCCCTCTTTGGGCACCGCATAGGCGATGTTCACACCTTTGCCCGCTTCGGCCGCACGGGCCTTGGCCTGGAACACATCACCGGAGAATCCGGCAGCAACGCAGATGTCGCCGTTGGCCAGGTCGGTAATATATTTCGACGAGTGGAAATAAGTGACGTAAGGACGTACCGCCATCAGCTTGGCTTCGGCCTTTTTGTAATCGGCCTCGTTGGTGCTGTTGGGGTTCAGGCCCATGTAATTGAGCACCGCCGGAAGCATTTCATCGGCGGAATCGAGGAAGGCCACGCCGCAACTCGACAGCTTCTTGATGTTCTCAGGCTCGAACAGCATGGCCCAGGAATCGATCTTGTCGACGCCCAGCACGGCTTTGATTTTGTCGACGTTGTAACCGATGCCGTTGGTGCCCCACAGATACGGCACGGCGTATTGATTGCCGGGATCGTTTTTTTCCAGACGCTTGAGCAGCGCCGGATCAAGGTTCTGATAGTTGCTCAGCTGCGCTTTATCCAGCTTCTGGAACGCGCCGGCCTTGATCTGTTTGCCGAGGAAGTGATTGGACGGCACCACCACGTCGTAACCGGTGCGCCCGGCCAGCAGCTTGGCTTCCAGGGTTTCGTTGGAGTCGAATACATCGTACATCGGCTTGATATTGCTGGCGGTTTCGAAGTCCGCCAACGTTGTCGTGCCGATGTAATCGGACCAGTTATAAATATGCACGACGGATTCTGCCTGGGCACCGACCGTAAGGGTCAGAGTGGCAGCGGCGAGCATGGATTTGGCAAATAAAGAAATAGACACGTGAACATTCCTTCTTCTGTATGGGGTCTGGTGCCCGTGTCGCTGAGCTGAGCATCGTGGGTCGGCGAACCGGCGCGCAACTTACCGTTGATGACCGCGGACTGCAAAAAAACATTATATGACAATGGTTTGGGTGGAGCTGCAGGAGCTCCAGATCGCTCGTAGGACCGGTTTCAGCCGGGAGGGCGTTATTCCTGCATACATCGTGTGAATGTACCTACGCCCTCCCGGCTGAAGCCGGTCCTACAGAGGCTGATTAACCCGTTTTACTTACCCGATTTAATCTTGGTCCAGCTGCGGGTCATGATCCGCTGGGTCGCGGCTGGCAAATCGGCGATGGCGTACAGTTTCGCCAACACATCAGCTGGCGGGTAAACGCCCGGGTCGCTGGTGATGTCTTTGTTGACCAACGGGGTCGACGCTTCGTTGCCGTTCGGGAAATGCACTTCGTTGGTGATCTCAGCCATGATTTCCGGCTTCATCAGGAAGTTCATGAACTTGTAGGCGCCTTCGACGTTTTCGGCATCCTTGGGAATGGCGACCATGTCGTAGAAGCTGCCAGCACCTTCTTTGGGAATGTTGTAGCTGACCTTGACCTTGCCACCGGCTTCTTCAGCCCGGGATTTTGCCTGGTAAATGTCACCCGAGTAACCGACCGCGACGCAGATGTTGCCGTTGGCCAGATCGGAGATGTACTTGGACGAGTGGAAGTAACCAATCGATGGACGAATTTTCAGGAACAGCGCTTCGGCTTCGGCCAGCTGCTTCTTGTCCTGGGAGTCGGTTGGATAGCCCAGGTAATGCAGGGCAATCGGCAACATTTCGGTTGGCGAATCCAGGAAGCTGATGCCACAGGATTTCAGCTTGGCAGCGTTCTCAGGCTTGAACAGCAAATCCCAGGAGTTGGTCGGCGCATCGGCACCCAACGCAGCCTTGACCTTGTCCGGGTTGAAGCCGATACCGATCGAGCCCCACATGTACGGGAAGGCGTGTTTGTTGTCCGGGTCGCTGACCGATACAGCCTTGAGCAGCGCGGTATTCAGGTTTTTGTAGTTAGGCAGCCTGGACTTGTCCAGCTCCTGATAGACGCCGGCCTTGATCTGCTTGGCGAGAAAATTGTTCGACGGCACGACGATGTCGTAACCGGATTTACCGGCCAGCAGCTTGGCTTCGAGGGTTTCGTTACTGTCGAACACGTCGTAGACGACTTTGATGCCCGACTCTGCTTCAAATTTGGAAATGGTGTCCGGTGCGATGTAATCGGACCAGTTGTACACGTGCAGCACTTTGTCATCAGCCTGAGCAGCGGCGGCCACAACGCCCATCAGGGACAGTGCCAGGAGGGTCTTGCCAAATTTTTTCATGTATACAGCTCCAGTGTTGTTAGGTAGCGGCTTCTGACCATAAGTCTACGACAAGTCTTGTGGGACCGGCTTCAGCCGGGAAGAAGCCGGTGCATTCATGTCGTCTTCCCGGCTAAAGCCGGTCCCACAGGTAATGTCGTCTTCCCGGCTAAAGCCGGTCCCACAGGTATAACGCCGTCTTCCCGGCTAAAGCCGGTCCCACAGTGAATCACTCTAGCCCTGCAACTTCGCCAATGTCAGATCAAGACATTTGCGGGCTTTCTCGATCAGCTCGTCAATTTCCGCAAAACTGATCACCAGCGGCGGCGCGATGATCATGGTGTCGCCGACCGCTCGCATGATCAGGCCATTGTCGAAGCAGAAGGTTCGGCAAATCATGCCTGCGCCCTTGCCGGTATAACGTTCGCGGGTTGTCTTGTTCTTGACCAGCTCGATTGCCCCCAACAGGCCCACACCCCGGACTTCGCCCACCAACGGATGGTCGTTGAGTTCACGTAAACGCTTTTGCAAATACGGTGCCGTTTCCGCTTTCACCCGCTCGACGATCTTCTCGTCGCGCAGAATGCGAATGTTCTCCAGCGCCACCGCTGCCGCAACCGGATGACCGGAATAGGTGAAGCCGTGGTTGAAGTCGCCGCCCTCGTTGAGCACCTTGACGATTTCATCACGCACGATCAGGCCGCCCATGGGGATGTAACCCGAGGTCAGGCCTTTGGCGATGGTCATCATGTCCGGCTTGAGGTCATAGAAATCACTGCCAAACCATTCGCCAGTACGCCCGAAACCACAGATCACTTCATCGGCGACGAACAGGATGTCGTACCTGGCGAGGATCTCTTTGATCTTCGGCCAGTAGCTGGCAGGCGGCACGATGACGCCACCGGCGCCCTGGATCGGCTCGGCAATAAAAGCACCAACGTTGTCCACGCCCAGTTCGAGGATTTTCTTTTCCAGCTGCTCGGCGGCCCAGACACCGAACTCGTCGGGGCTCATGTCACCACCTTCACCGAACCAGTACGGCTGCGGGATGTGCACGATGCCCGGAATCGGCAGATCGCCCTGCTCGTGCATATACGTCATGCCGCCCAGGCTCGCGCCCGCCACGGTCGAGCCGTGATAGCCGTTGACCCGGCTGATGATGGTTTTCTTGTTCGGCTGGCCCTTGATCGCCCAATAGTGGCGAACCATGCGCAGCATCGTGTCGTTGCCTTCCGAACCTGAACCGGTGAAGAACACGTGGTTCATGCCTTGTGGAGCAATTTGCGAGATGACCTTGGCCAACTCCAGCACCGGCGGGTGGGCGGTCATGAAGAACAGGTTGTAATAAGGCAGTTCACGCATCTGTTTGGCGGCGGCTTCGGCCAGTTCATCACGGCCATAGCCGATGGCGACGCACCACAGGCCGGACATGCCGTCGAGAATCTTGTGACCCTCGCTGTCCCAGAGATAAACCCCGTTGGCGCGGGTGATGATGCGCGGGCCGACTTCTTTGAGCTGTTTGTAATCACTGAACGGGGCCAGGTGGTGCTCGCTGCTCAAGGCCTGCCATTCACGGGTTTGCGGGTTGTTCGAACTCATTTATAGCACTCCATATGCTTGTGTGGCCCAGCTCACCAAATGCGTGGGAGCGAGCTTGCTCGCGAAGAGTCGGCACATCCGACAGATTCTTGGGCAGAAACAATGCTTTCGCGAGCAAGCTCGCTCCCACAATGTCCCGTTAAACGGCGAAGAGCAGGAACTCCCGCTCCCACGAACTGATCACGCGCTTGAAGTTTTCGTGTTCGGCACGTTTGACGGCAACGTAGCCGACGATGAATTTCTTGCCGAGGTATTTCTCGATGGTCTTGCTGTTTTCCATTCGCTCCAGCGCGTCTTCAATGGTCAACGGCAGACGCAGATTGCGACGTTCATATCCACGCCCGACTACTGGCGCGCTTGGACTATGCCCTTCGACCATGCCAATGAACCCGCACAGCAGGCTCGCGGCAATCGCCAGGTAAGGGTTGGCGTCGGCACCGGGCAAGCGGTTTTCCACACGACGGTTCTGCGGCCCGGCATCCGGCACGCGCAGGCCCACGGTGCGGTTCTCTTCCCCCCATTCCACGTTGACCGGCGCCGAGGTGTCGGGCAGGAAGCGGCGGAATGAATTGACGTTGGGCGCGAACAGCGGCAACAGCTCGGGAATGAATTTCTGCAGGCCGCCTATGTGATGCAGGAACAGCTCGCTCATGGTCCCGTCTTCATTGGAGAAGATGTTCTTGCCGGTCTTGATATCGATGATGCTCTGGTGCAGATGCATGGCGCTGCCCGGCTCGCCGGTCATTGGCTTGGCCATGAACGTGGCGGCCACATCATGCTTGAGCGCGGCTTCGCGCATGGTGCGTTTGAACACCAGAATCTGGTCGGCCAGGGACAGAGCATCGCCGTGACGGAAGTTGATTTCCATCTGCGCGGTGCCGTCTTCGTGAATCAAGGTGTCCAGATCGAGGTTTTGCAGCTCGCACCAGTCGTAGACGTCTTCGAACAGCGGGTCGAATTCGTTGGCCGCTTCAATCGAAAACGACTGGCGACCGGTTTCCGGGCGACCGGAGCGACCAATTGGCGGTTGCAACGGATAATCCGGGTCGTCGCTGCGCTTGGTCAGGTAGAACTCCATCTCCGGCGCGACAATCGGCTGCCAGCCTCGGTCGGCATACAGCTTGAGGACTTTCTTCAAGACGTTGCGCGGCGACAGCTCGATGGGGTTGCCCTGCTTGTCGTAGGTGTCATGAATCACCTGCGCCGTGGGCTCGACTGCCCAAGGGACCAGATACACCGCGTTCTGGTCGGGACGGCAGAGCATGTCGATATCGGCAGGGTCGAGCAGTTCGTAATAAATGTCGTCTTCGACGTAATCACCCGTGACGGTTTGCAGCAATACGCTCTCCGGCAAGCGCATGCCCTTCTCGGCAATGAATTTGTTGGTGGGTGAGATTTTGCCGCGAGTGATCCCGGTGAGGTCGGCAATCATGCATTCGACTTCGGTGATCTTGTGTTCTTTCAACCAATCGGTGAGCTGGTCGAGGTTGGTACTCATAAATACCTCAGGTTTATAAAGCGTCTGTTGAGGCTCAACAGACCCGCTTGGTCCCGATCAAGGATCAGGAGTTGTGTGACGCATCGGCGTCGCGTTCAATCGCTCGTTTTCGACAGGCATCGCCAAACGCCTGAAAGATCGCCAGATAATCCGGATTGGAAGTGACCTGCCACTCGGGATGCCATTGCACGCCCAGCGCGAATCCTTCGCTGCCGTCCACCGAAATGGCTTCAATCAGGCCGTCCGGCGCCGATGCCTCCACGCGCAAGCCCGGCGCCAGCCGCTCAATGCCTTGCCCGTGAATGGAGTTGACCCGGATCTCGCTGGCCAAGCCGATTCCGGCCAATACACCGCCTGGCTGAACATGCATTGCATGGCTCGGCGCGTACTGCACTTCGACAGGTTCGTTGTCAGGTTCACGATGGTCCATGAAGGTTCCGGTTTCGTGAACACGCTGATGCAGACTGCCGCCGAAGGCCACATTCATCTCCTGAAATCCGCGGCAAATACCCAAAACCGGAACACCAGCTGCCACGGCGGCACGAATAAGCGGTAAGGTGGTGCTGTCGCGATCAGGATCGTGCTCCGTACCTGGAGCGCTGGCAGGACCACTGTAGTGCCAGGGTTCGACATTGGAAGGCGAGCCGGTGAACAGCAGTCCATCGAGGCTGGCGAGAATTTCGGCGGGATCAAGCAAGGGTCCGAGCGCAGGCAGAATCAGAGGCAGGCCTTTGGCCGCCACGGCTACCGCACGGACATATTTGTCGCCGCTGATGTGATAGGCATGGTGACCGATCTGCTTGTTGCAGGCGGTGACGCCGATCAGTGGCAGGCGAGACATAGGACCCCCGTGTTGTTGTTGCTGTTATGGGTTGCAATCGAGCTTAGCCTTGTTCATTTTTTTCCACAACTGTGCGGTAAAAAATCGAACACGGGTCGTGCAGGCCCGATGTGCCGGGCCCTTCCAGCGTCCAATACTTGCCCCTAATTGCGGCAAAAACGGCTTTTCGGCGCCCTTTTAGGGCAAAAGAAGGCTCTATTGACTTAATCATGGCTTTCGGATTGACTGAATCCCGTAAGGCTCGATGATTGATATTTTTAACAACAAAGGTGTTGCATCATGTCGGTACCCCCGCGTGCCGTTCAGCTTAACGAAGCGAACGCGTTCCTTAAGGAACATCCTGAGGTTCTGTACGTTGACCTTCTGATTGCAGATATGAATGGTGTGGTGCGCGGCAAGCGCATAGAACGCACCAGCCTCCATAAGGTTTACGAGAAGGGCATCAACCTGCCTGCCTCTTTATTTGCCCTGGATATCAATGGCTCGACGGTGGAAAGCACCGGCCTGGGTCTGGACATCGGTGATGCTGACCGAATCTGCTATCCAATCCCTGACACCCTGTGCAATGAACCCTGGCAGAAGCGCCCTACCGCGCAACTGTTGATGACCATGCACGAAATCGAAGGTGAACCCTTCTTCGCCGATCCGCGTGAAGTCTTGCGTCAAGTGGTCAGCAAGTTCGATGACATGGGCCTGACGATCTGCGCCGCCTTCGAACTGGAGTTCTACCTGATCGATCAGGAGAACGTGAATGGCCGCCCACAACCGCCACGCTCGCCGATCTCCGGCAAACGTCCGCACTCGACACAGGTCTACCTGATCGACGACCTCGACGAATATGTCGATTGCCTCCAGGACATTCTGGAAGGCGCGAAAGAACAAGGCATTCCGGCTGACGCTATCGTCAAGGAAAGCGCCCCGGCACAGTTCGAAGTGAACCTGCACCACGTCGCCGACCCGATCAAGGCCTGCGATTACGCCGTACTGCTCAAGCGACTGATCAAGAACATCGCCTACGACCACGAAATGGACACGACCTTTATGGCCAAGCCCTATCCGGGTCAGGCAGGCAATGGTCTTCACGTCCACATCTCGATCCTGGATCGCGATGGCAAAAACATCTTCACCAGCGAGGATCCCGAGCAGAACGCCGCATTACGTCATGCGATCGGCGGTGTGCTCGAGACCCTACCGGCGCAGATGGCGTTCCTTTGCCCGAACGTCAACTCATACCGCCGGTTCGGTGCTCAGTTCTACGTGCCGAATTCGCCAAGCTGGGGCCTGGACAACCGGACTGTAGCCTTGCGCGTTCCAACAGGTTCTGCCGATGCAGTGCGTCTGGAACACCGGGTTGCCGGTGCCGATGCCAACCCGTACTTGCTGATGGCTTCGGTCCTGGCAGGCGTGCATCACGGTTTGACCAACAAGATCGAACCGCCGCCGCCCGTGGAAGGCAACTCTTACGAGCAAAACGAACAAAGCCTGCCAAACAACCTGCGCGATGCCCTGCGCGAGCTGGACGACAGTGAAATCATGGCGCGCTATATCGACCCGAAATACATCGATATTTTCGTTGCCTGCAAGGAAAGCGAGCTGGAGGAGTTCGAACACTCCATCTCCGACCTTGAGTACAACTGGTATCTGCATACCGTTTAATCTGGTGTGAAGAATAAAAAACGCCGCAGACCTTGAAGGTTTTGCGGCGTTTTTTTGTGGTCGTGGGACCGGCTTTAGCCGGGAAAGCATCATTCCAGGCGACAGCTATACATCGACTGCACATACCTCTTCCCGGCTAAAGCCGGTCCCACGCTAATTTCCATTACACTCCCCACAGCCCCGCCCAAGAGAGCATTCAATGACGCGCCCCGCCACCGCCCGCAAACCTCGTGCACGCAGTCAGGCCCGGATCGATTCGATCCTCGATGCCGCACGCGAGCTGCTGGCGACTGAAGGCGTGGCGAGTCTGTCGATCTACAGCGTGGCCGAACGGGCGCAGATTCCGCCGTCTTCGGTCTACCACTTCTTCGCCAGCGTCCCGGCCCTGCTTGAAGCGCTGACCGCCGATATTCACGCCGCCTTTCGCGCCTGCCTGCAAGCGCCTATCGAACATGCAGAACTGAGTAACTGGCGCGATCTGTCGCGGCTGGTCGAAATGCGCATGCTGGACATCTACAACGCTGACGCCGCCGCCCGCCAGCTGATCCTCGCCCAGCACGGCCTCACGGAAATCAACCAGGCCGACCGCCAGCACGACATTGAGCTGGGCCACTTGATGCTGGAAGTCTTCAATCGCCACTTCCAGCTGCCAGCCCTTCCCGACGACGTCGACGTGTTTGCCCTGGCCATGGAACTGGGCGACCGCGTCTACGCCCGCTCCATACAACTGCACGATGCAATCACCCCGCGCATGGCCGAAGAAGGCATGCGCGTGTTTGATGCGTATCTGGGGTTGTACTTGCCGCCGTTCCTTGCGCGCAGAGAGCCGTTGAAGGCAGAGCCTTCGACGGACTAAAGCGTCAGCCTTGCATCACTGCGACTTCAGGGGTGCGCGTCAGAGCTTGCGCCAGCATCTGCTGCAACGCCTGGAGGATCGGATCGTGCTTGCGCTGGCTATAGCGCAACACATTGGCGACTTCCGGCAGAGGCATGCTGCGCTGGAAAGCCCGGCCTGTCTCAACGCGCAGGTCAATATTGCCCCCGGCCACGATCCCGATGCCCAATCCGGCAGAAATCGCCGAAAGTACCCCATCTGAATACGGGCATTGCACCGCCACCTTGCAACGTATGCCCGCCGCTTGCAGTCGGTCCTGCGCCAGACTGCCGTAAAAGCAACCAGGTCCATAAGTCACCAATGACACTGTGGCATCAGGCGTGTATTGCCATCCCGGCGGCACACACCAATGCAGGCGCTCGCTCCACAGCAGGTGATCCTCGGCGCTCAACGCGTGGGAAAAATCCTGATGCAGTGCCAGATCCAGATTGCCTTGCACAAGAGATTGACGCAAAGCCTGACTCTGCTCGACCACCACCTGGACATCGACGTTGCCATGTTGCCTGGCGAACCTGGCCAGTAGGGGCGCGAGTTGCGGCAGCGATGCCTGCTCGGTCACCCCCAGCCGAACCACGCCTGCCAGCGTCGACGGGGCAAACAACGCCAGCGCTTCATCGTGGGAGTTGAGGATGCGCCGCGCATGAATCAGCAGCTCGGCGCCTTCGTTGGTCGCCACCAGACGCTGGCCCTCCCGACGAATCAGATCGCGACCCAGCTGTTTCTCCAGGCGCTTGATCTTCCAACTCACCGCTGACTGACTGAGATTCAGGCTTTCCGCCGCCCGCGTGACACTTCCCAGCTCGACGATGCTGCGCAACGCCCGCAACACATCGATTGGCAATCGCTGGTTCATTGCAGCCTCCATGACAGCTCTACTATGACAAGAATCGAATTTCACCAGCATAAGTTGTCATTGGAGTCATGCAAAGCACTTCGATAGCCTTGAGGCTCGAACACACCTCAGAGGACAGGCTCATGAACGCTATTTCGAATCTGCTCAACCAGCACGTCATCATCGAGGGTCGACGCATCGCAACAGGCATTCATGGCGAAGGCGTACCGGTCGTGCTGTTGCATGGCACACCAGCCCATTCGTATATCTGGCGCAATGTCGTTCCGCTTCTTGTAGACGCGGGATTCAAGGTGCATTTATTTGATCTGCTCGGTTTCGGTGCCTCGGAGTTTCCGCGAGACCAGGACACCTCGATTGCGATGCAGCGCGTCTTGCTGGAACAGCTGCTGGACCATTGGCATCTCCCTCACGCGCACCTCATTGCCCATGACATCGGCGGCGCCACCGCGCTCAGGCTCGCCATCGAAATGCCGCAACGCGTGCGATCACTGACCATTGCCGACATCTGCAGCTATGACTCGTGGCCCTCCATAACCTGGCGCGACATCCGCGACCATCATGCCGACTACGCCGCAGCGGACGCCGAACAGCATCGGGCCTTGATGACCCGGCAACTCGGCATGGCGGTGTTCGACAAGAGCGTCATGCAAGGCGAAGTGCTGGAACATTACCTCGCGCCAATCACGGGCCTGACCGGCCAGGTCAGCTTCTACAAGAATCAGGTGGCGCACTACAACGCCCGTTACACCCAGGACCATGCCGAACGCCTGCCGGAACTGCGCGTCCCGACGCAAATCCTCTGGGGAGCGGAGGATGAGTGGCAATCCGTGACTTACGCTCATCGGCTGCACGACGACATTCCCGGCTCAACCTTACATATCCTCGAAAATGCCGGGCATTTTCTGATGGAGGACGCGCCAGAGGAATTTGCCGCCAAAGCCATCGCGTTTATCCACAGCCAAGGCTGAAAACGAAAAAACCCCGGAGGGTCGTCACCGTCCGGGGCTGTGGTTGTTGCCCATCGATCACAGCTTGGCGATGGAAACCTCGGTGGATTTCACGAACGCGATCACTTCGCTGCCCACTACCAGCTCCAGCTCTTTGACCGAGCGGGTAGTGATTACCGACGTCACGATGCCGGACGCGGTTTGCACGTCGATTTCGGACAGCACGTCGCCTTCGACGATTTCCTTGATGGTGCCTTTGAACTGGTTGCGAACGTTGATGGCTTTGATAGTCATGATTTGCTTCCTGTTTGGGGTTAAAGGTCGTTGATTCGATTAGTTGGCGCGACTAGTTAGCCCAGCGCAATTGCGTGGGCAGCGGTGAAACAGGTTCGGGTTCCGGCGGCGTGCCAGGCAGGGACAAGACGCGTTCCAGCACCTCGGTTTCCAGAGCAGCCAGACGATGCGAGCCACGCGCGCGCGGGCGAGGCAACTCCACCAGCAAGTCCAGGCCGATGCGCCCTTCTTCAATCAAAATCACGCGGTCGGCAATCGCCACCGCTTCGCTGACATCGTGAGTCACCAGCAGCACGGTGAAGCCATGTTTGCGCCACAGGTTCTCGATCAGTTGCTGCATCTCGATGCGGGTCAAGGCATCCAGCGCACCCAGCGGTTCATCCAGCAGCAACAGACGCGGTTGATGGATCAACGCCCGAGCCAGCGCCACGCGTTGCTTTTGCCCACCGGACAATGCCGCCGGCCACTCATCGGCGCGCTCGGCCAGACCCACCGCTTCGAGGGCTTCCAGCGCCTTGCCGCGCCAATCGCCACTCAGGCCAAGCCCAACGTTGTCGATGATCTTCTTCCACGGCAGCAAACGCGCTTCCTGGAACATCAAACGCGTGTCTTCCCGCGCGTCGACCAACTTGCCCGAACCGGCCAGCAGTTCGCCGCCAGTGGGTTTATCCAGGCCCGCCAACAGGCGCAGCAAGGTGCTTTTGCCACAACCGCTGCGCCCGACCACAGCAACGAATTGCCCGGCCGGAATATGCAGGTCGATGTCCTTGAGGACTTCGCGACTGCCGAAGGTTTTCTTCAGGTTACGCACAGCCAGTGGAATACCGCGCAGCAGATGGGCCGGTTGTTGCTGTTTCAAGCTGCTCATGCCGCACCGCCTTTATTTACTTGATAAGCCGGATGCCAGCGCAGGCAGACCCGCTCCAGGCCGCGTGCGGCCAGATCCGCCAGCTTGCCCAGTACCGCGTAGAGCACGATGGCCAGAACCACGACATCGGTTTGCAGGAATTCCCGTGCGTTCATGGCCAGATAACCAATGCCGGAACTCGCGGAAATGGTCTCGGCGACGATCAGGGTCAACCACATGAAGCCCAGAGCGAAGCGCACGCCGACCAGAATCGAAGGCATGGCGCCCGGCAGAATCACGTGCCAGAACAGGCCGAAACCAGACAGCCCGTAGCTGCGCGACATTTCCACAAGCGCCGGATCGATGTTGCGAATACCGTGATACGTGTTGAGGTAAATCGGGAACAGCGTGCCCAACGCAACGAGAAATACCTTGGCGGTTTCGTCGATGCCGAACCAGAGGATCACCAGTGGAATCAGCGCCAGGTGCGGAATGTTCCGGATCATCTGCACCGAGCTGTCGAGCAGGCGTTCGCCCCATTTCGACAGGCCAGTGATAAAGCCCAAGACCAGGCCGATGCCGCCACCAATGGCGAAACCGACCCCGGCACGCCAGCCACTGATTGCCAGGTGCGTCCAGATTTCACCGCTGGAAACCAGATTGACCCCGGCCTCGATGACCGCGCTCGGCGCAGGCAGAATCCGGGTCGATAGCCAGCCGGCGCTGACCGACAGTTGCCAGAACGCCAGCAGCAGGATCGGTAATGCCCAGGGCGCGAGGCGCTGGACGATGCGTTGCGAAGCACTATGGCTCATGGAGTTGTCTCCTCAAACGGCCTGCTGATTACTGGGCTTTCGCGACAGCAGCGGGTGGAGTCCAGATCACGTCCGCGATGTTCAGCGGCTTGGGAATCAACTTGAGCTGATAAAACGTGTCAGCGATTTTCTGCTGTGAAGCGACAACCTGCGGCGTAAGAAACAGCGCGCCGTAGCCCTGACGCTTGACCGACTTCAAGGTGATGTCAGCTGGCAGACCGAGCAACGGTGCGACCTGGCTGGTGACTTCTTCCGGGTTGGCCTTGGACCATTCGCCCACCGCGCGGACTTCTTCGATCAGCGCCTGAATGACTTTCGGGTGCTGTTGCGCGTAAGGCTTGGTCGCCAGGTAGAACTGATGGTTGTCGACGATCCCGGTGCCGTCGCGCAGGGTTCGCGCCTGCAACTGTTGCTCGGCGGCGGCCTGGTACGGGTCCCAGATGACCCAGGCATCCACGCTGCCACGCTCGAAGGCGGCGCGGGCATCGGCGGGCGGCAGGAACACGGTTTGAATGTCGGTGTATTTCAGGCCGGCGTCTTCCAGTGCCTTGACCAACAGGTAATGCACGTTGGAGCCTTTGTTGAGCACGACTTTCTTGCCTTTGAGGTCTTTGACCGAAGTGATCGGCGAGTCCTTGGGCACCAGGATCGCTTCGCTGGTTGGCGCAGGCGGCTCGTAAGCGACATACAGCAGATCGGCACCGGCGGCCTGGGCGAACACCGGCGGGGTTTCGCCCGTCACGCCAAAATCGATGGAGCCGACGTTGAGCCCTTCAAGCAATTGCGGGCCGCCGGGGAACTCAGTCCACTGCACTTGCACGCCCTGCTCGGCGAGGCGCTTTTCCAGCGAGCCCTTGGCCTTGAGCAGCACCAGGGTGCCGTATTTCTGATAACCGATGCGCAAGCTTTCCGCCTGTGCCTGGTTGATCGCGCCCAAGGCGACCGCTGCAGCAAACAGAGCGGCCAAGCCTTGACGCAAAATGACAGTGCGCATTGGCGCTCTCCTTTGCTGATTCATGATTGGCACCTGCTTGCCCGATGGCGGGCGAGTAAGGCGTTTGACGACAATTCGTTCGCTCGCAATGACGCCAGCACGCAGAGACCTTAACAGCAGTTTTTTATATCTATAAATCTCATTTTTTCATTTGGTTATTCTTTAAAAGAATATATGTTTTATCGTTGGAGGCTTGCCCGCGAAGAGGCCCGTACCGCGTACACACATTCGGCGGTCATGACGAAGCCTTCGCGGGCAAGCCTCGCTCCAACGGATCTACGCAACATTCACGATAGGACGTACAGCCGCTGTATTTGCGTCTACTGGAATGCCGTCTTCCCGGCTAAAGCCGGTCCCACACAATCAGCGCGTTCCAGTGGGACCGGCTTTAGCCGGGAAGGCGTCGGTTCAGACAATACATCTGCGGCGCCTGGCGGTTGCCCCCAGACATAGAATCTCCAACAGGTTTTTTTGCCCATAAAAAAAGGGCCGACGAATCGGCCCAAGGTAACCCCCTGCTTGTCGTGGAAAGGGTAAATCAGCGATTGGGTTGCGGTGTCAGGCGCAGGTAAGGCGTGACGGCCTTGTAGCCTTTGGGGAAGCGTTGCTTGATCTCGTCTTCATCCTTGAGCGACGGCACGATCACCACATCATCACCGTCGACCCAGTTGGCGGGCGTGGCGACTTTGTAGTGGTCGGTCAGCTGCAAGGAGTCGATGACCCGCAGGATTTCGTGGAAGTTACGCCCGGTGCTGGCGGGATAAGTGATAGTCAGGCGAATCTTCTTGTTCGGATCGATCACGAACAGGGAACGCACGGTCAGCGTGTCGTTGGCGTTAGGGTGAATCAGGTCGTACAGGTCGGACACCTTGCGATCAGCGTCAGCCAGGATCGGGAAGTTGACCAGGGTGTTTTGCGTGGTGTTGATGTCGTCGATCCACTTGATGTGCGAATCAACCGGGTCCACCGACAAGGCGATGGCCTTCACACCACGTGCGGTGAATTCGTCCTTGAGCTTGGCAGTGAAACCCAGCTCGGTGGTGCAGACCGGCGTGAAGTCGGCCGGGTGGGAGAACAACACTCCCCAGCTGCTACCCAGCCAGTCATGGAAGGAAATACGGCCTTCGCTGGATTCCTGTTCAAAATCAGGGGCGATGTCGCCAAGTCGCAGGCTCATGGGTGTTGCTCCTTGTTTGCCGAAATTGATAGCTGAGTTCAGCACACAGTGCCCGACTGCGAAGTGAATTAAAAAGAATAGATAACGATTTATATAGCACTAAAGGAAATATCAAATTTCAGGCAAAAAGAACCCCGCACGGGGCGGGGTTCCTTTTTAACTCAACCAGTCAACCAACCAGGCTTATTTGAAAGCGTAGGTGTAGTTGAAGATCAGACGAGTCTGGTCAGTGTTGGTCGAGCTTGCCAGGTCAGCATCGCCGCGGTAGGTACCGTGACGCAGCGTGGTGCCGAAACCCTTGAGCGGACCGCTCTGGATGACGTAGTCAACACGCATGTCGCGTTCCCACTCGTTGAACTCACGGCCTGCAGTAGCGCCAACACCTTTGATGTCTTCAGCGTGCAAGTAAGCAACTGCGGCTTTCAGGCCTGGAACGCCCAGACGTGCGAAGTCATAGGAGTACTGACCGAAAGTAGTGTTTTCACCGGCACGGGTGAAGTTACCAACCATGGAGTCAGTGAACAGGTAAACGCTGGAACCGCCGTTACCTTCGTTGCGGTTGCGACCGTCAACAACGTTACCCTGACCCAGGAAAACCATGCCGCCGTCATCGCCGACTTGTTGATGGCCGACCAGGAATGCGTTGCCACCCAAGGTGTAGGTGAACATGGCAGACCAGGTCTGGTTATCAACTACGCCAGCTTTCTTGGCATAGCCGCCGTTGTTGTTGAAGATATAGCCAGTTTGGCCATTCTTGCCATCGTCGCTGCTGTTGAAGTAACGCAGGTCAGTCTTGAAGGACTGGTCTTCAGCGATTGGCAGAACGTGTACCAGACCCAGGAAATGCTGCTTGTAGTAGTTTTCCAGGTTCGCGTAGTAGTACTGCAAGGTCAGGTCTTTGGTGACTTTCCAGTCGCCGCCAGCGAAACGGAACTCGTCGCTGCCTTTAGTACCGCCGCTAACCGACAGGTCAGTCCAGTTACTGGTAGCACGACCAGCCGACTGAGTCAGTTGACCGCCAGTCAGGGTAACGTTGTCGATTTCCTTGGAGGTAACGATTCCGCCTTCGTAAGCGGCTGGAATCAGACGACCATCGTTGGAAACCAGGATTGGCAGGTTAGGTGCCAATGCGTTACCGGCACGCAGTTCGGTTTTCGAGAAGCGAGCCTTGAGGTTACCGCCCAGACGGCTCCAGCTGTCTACCGAACTACCGTCGGTATCAGTCGGGAAGAAGCTGTTGCTGGTCGCCGCGTTGTGGTGCTCGATACCGCCGCCGAGGTGGACGCCCACCACTGCCTGCAGATCAAGACCGAAACCAACCGTGCCCTGAGTGAAGCCGGACAGGTAATCGAACTTCAGAGCCGTTGCTGTTTCGCGCTGATCAGCTGCACGAAGACCTTCGCGGGAATCGTTATTGAAATACATGGTGCGCGAGCTTACGGACGCTTTGCTGTCTTCAATGAAACCAGCAGCACCGGCTTGTTGCGCCAATGCAGCAACGGTGACGGCCAGGGCCAGGGTGGACTTCTTCATGTTTCGCTCCTCGTGAATCTAATTTTTGTAATCCCTGATGCCGGCGCCAAAGCGCTCTAACTCAGGGACGCGCGATTAGCGCCAGACCCGACTCGGTGAGTCAATGGTTACTGGGCGCCTCAAGACTAAATGACTAGACCGCGTGTGTCGGTGGTCAGCAGGGTAGTGAACATTTCTAAAATCTAAAAAGAATTAATATTCATCCTTTTAGACCCATCAGATATATGTCACAAGCCATGTCGGTTCCGTCCGTCGAGGAGTGTATCGACCTGCAAAGCTAATTCCCAAAATTTATTTCATGACCGCTGGTCGGGGAAACGAATTCCGGCCTGGCAAACGGCTTAAATCCGACTATCCAGTCAGCGTAACCTCGCCGTTACACTGGCTGTAAATCGCTGGAGCCCTTTAAACACGGGAGACCAGCTCCAGTAGCCGCAATTGTGACAATTGCCACCGCCTTAGGTCGGACCGAAATAAAAACCTGAAAAATAATTTAAGAACGGCTTAAGGGAGACCTGAAATCCGGGTTTTTGCAGCCAGATCTGGCAGTTCGGAATGGGAGCCGATGAACAAAAGCGCTTTCGGACTGTCCGGCAGCTGTCACTGGCGAGCGATTCTGTCGTCACGAGCCACAACGCGTGAAACAGGCGCATGCGCACTCACAAAGGTGCATCCAAGGCGTTCGATGCACCGCAACGATGCGTAGCTGCGAACTCGCTATCGCCACGACATGGCTCAGATGGACGCTGAATCCGGGCTGAACACTTTCCACGAACATTCACTTCTGCGCCCCAGACGCCCGAATAACAGGGCATTGGGCGATCTGGAGCGGATTGAACAGATTGTTTCATGCAAAAATCAGAAAACTGGCACGACCTCTGCAATAGGTTACGTATCACCAGTTTTGGGGACCTTGGTACAGGCAGGCCGGGGATTCCCCTCTTTTATTCCTCTCGGAGACTGATCTCCAGTCTCCAGCGCCCGTCCACCGCCGCACCGCGCAAGTCGCCGTGCAGCGGACGGGCCGCCAGCAGGTTCAGCAGCAAATCCCCCCCGCTTCGCTCCAGCTTCCAGCGCACATTTTTCCCATCGAGCTTCAACTGACCGCGCCATGGCTGACCTTTCGCCGTGAAGCGTAAAGCCACCGTGCCATCGACCTGTTCAGTCACCACTTGCGGTTCGTGGTTGAACCACAGCGCAAGGCCGCTGGGCAGCTCTTCGATTTGCAGCAGTTCGAGGGGATCGGGCTCGGTCAGGCGGCCGATCATCAGCCCCACCATCAAGCCGACAATTGCCAACGAACCAAGAACGCGCGGCCATAGCTTCGGTCGCGGGTCCTCTTCGGGGGTAGAATGCACCCCGTCCTCAAGTTCGGAGCCGTGCATGTTTCACGTCATCCTTTTTCAACCAGAAATTCCGCCGAATACCGGCAACGTCATCAGACTGTGCGCCAACACCGGCAGCACCCTGCATTTGATCGAGCCCCTGGGCTTCGAGCTGGATGACAAACGCCTGCGCCGGGCCGGCCTCGATTACCACGAGTACGCCACTTTGCAGACCCACGCCGACCTGGCCAGCTGCCTGGAAAGCATCGGTCATCCACGCCTGTTCGCTTTTACCACAAAAGGCTCGCGGCCCTTTCACGACGCCCGCTTCGAAGACGGTGACGCGTTCATCTTCGGCCCCGAGAGCCGCGGCCTGCCCCCGGAAGTCCTCGACGCCCTGGACAGCGACCAGCGCCTGCGTTTGCCCATGCGCGAAGGCTGCCGCAGCCTGAACCTGTCCAACACCGTTGCCGTGGCGGTGTATGAAGCGTGGCGGCAGTTGGGGTTCAAGTAGCACAAATCCTTTTATGGGTGGGAGCGAGCTTGCTCGCGAAGAGGCCGGTATAGCCGACGCCTATTTCGAGCCTGACACATTGCCTTCGCAAGCAAGCTTGCTCCCACAGGAGAAATGCGGTGATCCCGTGGGACCGGATTTATCCGGGAAGGCGTCGGTGCAGACACCACATCTGCGGCGTCTGCGGGTTGCCCTCAAATATAGAATCGCCCACCAATGCGGCTCCACCGCAAAACTCCATAAAAAAACGCCCCGAAAGGCGTTTTTCAGTCCAGCAGCAACACTTACTGAACAGTAGGTGTTTCGCCAGCTTCCTGCATGCGCTGCAGCTCTTGCGCGTACAAGGCATCGAAGTTCACCGGAGCCAGCATCAGCGCCGGGAACGAGCCACGGACAACCAGGCTGTCGATGGTTTCGCGAGCATACGGGAACAGGATGTTCGGGCAGAACGCGCCCAGTGTGTGGCTCATTGCGCCCTGATCCAGACCTTTGATCAGGAAGATACCGGCTTGCTGGACTTCAACGATGAAGGCCACTTCGTCGCCGTTGTTCACGGTAACGGACAAGGTCAGCACGACTTCGTAGAAATCGCCTTCCAGTGCTTTCTGACGGGTGTTCAGGTCAAGGCTGACGGTAGGCGTCCACTCTTGACGGAAAATCGCCGGGCTTTTCGGCGCTTCGAATGACAGGTCGCGAACATAAATACGCTGCAACGAGAATTGCGGTGCGTCTTCTTCGTTGGCAACGGTGCCGTTGGTCGGTTGATCAGTCATCTCAGATCCTTCTTACTTTTAGGGTCTAGTAGGGTTTGGAATCAGGCTGCCAGCAGCGCGTCGAGCTTGCCGGCGCGCTCCAGGGCAAAGAGTTCATCGCATCCACCGACATGGGTCGAACCGATCCAGATCTGCGGCACCGAGGTACGACCGGCCTTCTTCACCATGTCAGCGCGAACTTGCGGCTTGCCATCGACTCTGATTTCTTCGAATGCCACGCTCTTGTTCTGCAACAATTGCTTGGCGCGAATGCAATAAGGGCAATAATCGCTGGAATAGACGATGACTTCAGCCATTTCATTTCACCAAAGGAAGATTGTCTGCGCGCCAGCTGGAAACGCCGCCCGACAGCTTGGCTGCGGTGAAACCGGACTTGAGCAGCTCGCGAGCAGTGGTACCAGCGTGCTGGCCCATGGCATCTACGATGATCAGGGTCTTGGCCTTGTGCTTTTCAAGCTCGGCGGTGCGGGTCAGGATTTTGTCCTGGGGGAAACTCAGCGCACCGACGATGTGGCCCGCCGCGTAATCCTTGGTCGAACGGATGTCGATGACTACACCCTGATCACTGTTGACCAGCGCCGTGAGCTCACGCGTGCTCAGGCTGCGACCGCCTTTGCTCATCTCGTAGGCGATCAGCATCGCCAGCAGGATGACGAAGGCGCCAGTGATCAAATAGTGGTTCGTGGCAAATGCAATCAGGTGATCAACCATCAGTAGGTTCCAGGGGCGTTAAAATGTCGGCCAGTATACACAGCACCCAAGATCGGCCAAAGCCCGTACGGCGCTGACACGTTTTGAGCACCTTTGATGCCTTGCGCACAGGATTGGACCCGGCAACGCGGCTCGCAATTGAACAACAACAGCCTCTAAAATGCCGATCCTTTTTTTATTTAACTTCATCAGCCACGAGTGGGATCTATGACTACCACGCCAAAACCTTTGGTCCTGATCATTCTGGACGGCTTCGGACACAGCGAGCACCGCGAAGGCAACGCCATTCTGGCCGCCAAAATGCCGGTCATGGACCGCTTGTACAAGACCATGCCCAACGGCCTGATCTCCGGTTCGGGCATGGACGTCGGCCTGCCGGACGGGCAGATGGGCAACTCTGAAGTCGGACACATGAACCTTGGTGCCGGGCGCGTGGTGTATCAGGACTTCACCCGGGTGACCAAATCCATCCGTGATGGCGATTTCTTCACCAACCCGACCATCTGCACCTCCGTGGACAAAGCGGTTGGCGCGGGCAAGGCCGTGCACATTCTCGGCCTGCTCTCCGACGGCGGCGTTCACAGCCATCAGGACCACTTGGTGGCCATGGCTGAACTGGCGGCCCAGCGCGGCGCCGAGAAAATCTACCTGCACGCGTTCCTCGATGGCCGCGACACGCCGCCACGCAGCGCGCAAAAATCCCTGGAACTGATGGACGCCACGTTCACCCGCCTGGGCAAAGGCCGCACCGCCAGTATCATCGGCCGCTACTTCGCCATGGACCGAGACAACCGCTGGGACCGCGTTGCCCAGGCGTACAACCTGATCGTCGACGGCGCGTCGCAATTCCAGGCCGCAACCAGCGTTGCAGGTCTGCAAGCCGCTTACGAGCGCGACGAAAACGACGAATTCGTCAAAGCCACCAGCATTGGCGAGCAGGTCAAGGTCGAAGATGGCGACGCCGTGGTGTTCATGAACTTCCGCGCCGACCGCGCCCGCGAGCTGACTCGCGTGTTCGTCGAAGACGATTTCAAGGACTTCGAGCGCGCCCGCCAGCCGAAACTGGCCGGCTTCGTCATGCTTACCCAATACGCCGCAAGCATTCCGGCACCGTCGGCATTCGCCGCTGGCAGCCTGAAAAACGTGCTGGGCGAATACCTCGCCGCCAACGGCAAGACCCAGCTGCGCATTGCCGAGACCGAAAAATACGCCCACGTGACGTTCTTTTTCTCCGGCGGCCGGGAAGAACCGTTCCCCGGTGAAGAGCGCATCCTGATCCCGTCGCCGAAAGTCGCGACTTACGACCTGCAGCCAGAAATGAGTGCGCCGGAAGTTACCGACCGTATCGTCGACGCCATCGAGCATCAGCGTTACGACGTGATCGTGGTCAACTACGCCAACGGCGACATGGTTGGGCACAGCGGCATCATGGAAGCGGCAATCAAGGCCGTGGAATATCTGGATGTCTGCGTCGGACGTATCGCCGAAGCGCTGGAAAAAGTCGGCGGCGAAGCGCTGGTGACGGCCGACCACGGCAACGTCGAGCAGATGACCGACGACCATACTGGCCAGGCCCACACTGCCCACACGTCGGAACCGGTGCCCTTCATTTATATCGGCAAGCGCAAGCTCAAGGTGCGTGAAGGCGGCGTGCTGGCCGATGTCGCGCCGACCATGCTGGAACTGATGGGGCTGGCGATACCCGAAGAAATGACCGGCACTTCGATCCTCGTGGCGGAGTAAAAGGCTCGCAACCGGCTTGTTGGTAACGACAATGCCGGTTTTTTTATCTGAATGGCCCTAAAGCAGTTGTTGTTGGGCGTTTTTTTTGCAACCCGTGGCGGGCATACTAGACCTGTCATTTTTTCTCACAATTTCCTCGGTATCGCCCACCCCCATGCTCCGCGCCTTAATCGCCCTTGCTCTGATCTGCCTGCTCAATCCGGCGTTTGCCGATGATGAGCGTGCGCAAACCCAAAAACAGATTGATGCTGCGCGTCAGGATGTCGTTGAGCTGCAAAAAGCTCTCGGCAAGTTGCAGGAAGAAAAAACCGGCGTCCAAAAGGATCTGCGCGGCACTGAAACCGAAATGGGGAAGCTGGAAAAGCAGGTCGAGGTCCTGCAAAAGGAATTAAAAAAGACCGAAGTCGAGCTGCAACGGCTCGACCAGGAAAAAAAGAAGCTGCAAGCCCAGCGCGTTGAGCAACAACGGCTGATCGCCATTCAGGCGCGCGCCGCTTATCAGAGCGGCCGCCAGGAATACCTGAAGTTGCTGCTTAATCAGCAACACCCGGAAAAATTCGCCCGCACCCTGACCTACTACGATTATATGAGTCAGGCGCGTCTGGCGCAGTTGCACACGTTCAACGAAACGCTGCGCCAATTGGCGGCGGTCGGCAAAGATATCGACCTGCAACAGGCGCAACTGCTGGTCCAGAAAAGTACGCTGGACGACCAGCGCGAGGAACTCGACAAGGTTCGCCAGGAGCGCCAGAAGGTGCTGGCTAAACTGAATCAGGACTACAAGGCCCGCGACCAGAAACTGCAATCGCGGCAGCAGGATCAGGCCGATCTGGCCAAAGTCCTCAAGACCATTGAAGAAACACTGGCGCGCCAGGCTCGCGAAGCCGAAGAAGCGCGCCAGAAAGCCCTGATCGCCGCACGCGAGGCTGAAGAAAAGCGCCAGCGTGAAGCCCAGGCTCAGGCTCAAGCCCTGGCCGAGCGCAACAAGACTCGCGATGACAGCAAGGAAGAGCCCGAAGAAGCACCGCGCCGTCCGGTCAAGTCACCCGGCGCGATGGTTTCCAGCGCTGGAGTGTCCTATGGCGGACCTTTTGCAGAGGCCAAGGGCAAACTTCCATGGCCAGTTGATGGTCGATTGTTGGCGCGTTTCGGTGAAGCCCGCGGCGACGATGCCCGTTCGACCTGGGATGGCGTGATGATCAACGCCGCTGCGGGCAGCCAGGTGCACGCCGTGCACGGCGGTCGCGTGGTGTTCGCGGACTGGTTGCGCGGCTCGGGGCTTCTGGTCATTCTCGACCATGGCAACGGCTATTTGAGTTTGTACGGTCACAATCAGAGTTTGCTCAAGCAGGCGGGTGACGTTGTTAAAGCAGGTGAAGCAATTTCCACGGTAGGCAACAGTGGCGGTCAAGAAGCTACAGCGTTGTATTTCGCTATTCGTCAGCAGGGTCGCCCAAGTGATCCGGCCCAATGGTGCCGCACTCAAGGATAAGTCGGTATCAACTTCAGGAGTTCGTTAGACATGCCGTATCTGTCCCGCCTCACCTCGCTGGCTTTCGCTATTGCCATCGTTATCGGCTCCCCACTGGCTCAGGCTGCTGAGGTCAAGGTCGCACCCGCCGCTGCGCCGGTAGCGCCGGCCAAGGCACCGTTGCCGCTGGAAGAGCTGCGCACCTTCGCCGAGGTCATGGACCGGATCAAGGCCGCCTATGTCGAGCCGGTGGACGACAAGACCCTGCTGGAGAACGCCATCAAGGGCATGCTCAGCAACCTTGACCCGCACTCGGCCTACCTCGGCCCGGAAGACTTCCAGGAGTTGCAGGAAAGCACCAGCGGCGAATTCGGCGGCCTGGGCATCGAAGTGGGTGTCGAAGACGGCTTCGTCAAAGTCGTCTCGCCTATCGATGACACACCGGCCTCCAAAGCGGGCATCGAAGCCGGCGACCTGATCGTGAAGATCAATGGCGCACCGACGCAAGGTCAGACCATGCAGGAAGCGGTCGACAAGATGCGCGGCAAGATCGGCGAGAAAATCACCCTGACGCTGGTGCGCGACGGCGGCACGCCGTTCGACGTGACGCTGGCGCGGGCGACCATTCAGGTCAAGAGCGTCAAGGCGCAGATGCTGGAAAACGGCTACGGCTATATCCGCATCACCCAGTTCCAGGTCAAGACCGGCGAAGAAGTCGGCAAGGCGCTGGCCAAGCTGCGCAAGGACAACGGCAAGAAAATGAGCGGTCTGGTCCTGGACCTGCGCAACAACCCAGGCGGCGTGCTGCAAGCAGCGGTCGAAGTCGCGGATCACTTCCTGACCAAAGGTTTGATCGTCTACACCAAAGGCCGTATCGCCAATTCCGAAC
Organism: Pseudomonas sp. DSP3-2-3; assembly: GCF_049898225.1. Lineage (NCBI taxonomy): Bacteria > Pseudomonadati > Pseudomonadota > Gammaproteobacteria > Pseudomonadales > Pseudomonadaceae > Pseudomonas > Pseudomonas sp. DSP3-2-3. The sequence goes on from NZ_JAFCXH010000025.1 coordinate 46,090, forward strand.
TGCGCTTCTCAGCCGATCCGGCTGACGCCAGTGAAGGCGTGCCATTGGTCGTGCTGATCAACGGCGGCAGCGCATCGGCCTCGGAAATCGTTGCCGGCGCCTTGCAGGATCAGAAACGCGGCATCCTCATGGGCACCGACAGCTTCGGCAAAGGCTCGGTACAAACCGTGCTGCCGCTGAACAATGATCGCGCGCTGAAGATCACCACGGCGCTGTATTACACACCGAACGGGCGTTCGATCCAGGCGCAGGGCATCAACCCGGACATCGTTGTGCGTCGCGCCAAGGTGACCAACGAAGTCGATGGCGAGAACTACAAGGAAGCGGATCTGCTCGGCCACCTGGGCAACGGCAACGGCGGCGCGGACAAACCGACGGTCAAAGGCGGCGCAAGCAAAGCGCGTCCGCAGGACGACGATTTCCAGCTCAGCCAGGCGCTCAGTTTGCTCAAGGGCCTGAGTATCACCCGCGGCAAATAAGCGATGCCCTTGTTTCGGTGGGTTTGGCTATTGGCCTTGTCGTGGGGCATCAGCGGCGCTGCTCTGGCAGCGTCGCCGGTGTCGGAAAAACCTCAGGCGCGGGTGGCTTATCTGAGCCTGATCATCGACGATCTGGGGCAAAACCCGGTTCGCGACCAACGCGCCCTGGCACTACCCGGCCCGGTAACCCTGGCGATCATGCCCGACACGCCCCATGCCACCGAATTCGCCCGTCAGGCGCACAAGGCCGGCAAGACCGTCATGCTACACATGCCCATGGACCCGGCGACGGGCCCGTTTGCCTGGCATCCGGATCTGCCGCTGCCGGAACTGGAAAGCCGACTCAACGCCGCGCTGCTCAAAGTGCCTTATGCCGCTGGCCTGAATAACCACATGGGCAGCCGCATGACCGCCGAACCGGTCGCCATGGGCTGGCTGGTGGCAGAGTTGCAGCGTCGGCATATGTTTTTCGTCGACAGCCGCACCAGCGCCAAGACCGTCGCCGCCGCGCAAGCCCAGCAGATCGGCCTGGCCAGCGTGTCACGGGATGTGTTCCTCGACGACGAGCGCACCGCAGAAGCCATCACTCGCCAACTGCACATCGCAATCAAGCTGGCGCAAAAACAGGGTTCAGCGGTGATGATCGGCCATCCCTACCCCGTCACCCTCGACGTGCTGGAACGCGAACTGCCCAACCTCAAGGCCCAGGGCATCGACTGGATCGACCTGCGCCGCATGATCAGCGTGCGCGGCAATGAAGCCATGGCCGGGCATGGGAAGAATGGGGTTTATCGGTAGGGAGAATGCATCACCCTTGTGGGAGCGGACTTGCCCGCGAAGGCATTCGTTCACCCAGCAGATATCTGGAGGATGTACCAGCCTCTTCGCGGGCAAGCCTCCAACGGATCTACGCAACAGTCACGATAGGACGTACAGCCGCTGTATTTGCGTCTACTGGAATGCCGTCTTCCCGGATAAATCCGGTCCCACACAATCAGCGCGATCCAGTGGGACCGGCTTTAGCCGGGAAGGCGTCGGTTCAGACAATACGTCTGCGGCGCCTGGCGGTTGCCCCCAGACATAGAATCTCCAACGGGCCGGTGTAGAGCGCCTGACCGTCTACTCAAACCGACTACGAATCTCGGCAATCTTGCCTTCCGCGCGGATCTGGTCCAGTGCTGTCTGCAAACGCGCAACCATCTCATCCGGGGTGTTCATGTTCAGTGCCAGGTACAACTCGGCGCTATTGAACTTCAACACCGTCTTGAGGCCGGTCACGCCGTCGAGCTTCGCCAGATAACGCCCCACCGGATCGCCCACCGCCCACAGGTCGATCTGGCCACTGGTGAGTTTCTTCACGTTGTCCCGATCACGCAGCAGCAGAATCGGATTCAGGCCCTGAGAAGCCAGGCGCTCACCGATGGCGTCACCTTTATAGGCACCGATCTTGTAGGCCTTGGCCTGTTCCAGGGTAGTCAATTTGATGGGGCTGTCAGCGCGGGCGAGCATGATCCAGTCGTAGGAACCCACCGGGCCAACCCATTTGAATAGATTCTCGCGTTCCGGCAGTCGGGTCGTGGAGAACACGCCGTAGCCAGGTTTTTCCAGCGCCAGCTTGTAGACCCGCTCCCAAGGGAAACGCAACGTCATGTTGTAGTCGATGCCCGCGCGCTTGAACGTCGCGCGCACCACCTCGGCAGCAATGCCATCGATGCTGCTTTCCTGAGCGAAGTTCTTGCCATCGACGGCCATGTTGAACGGCGGAAAGTTTTCAGTCAGCAACACGATGGAAGTCGGTGACGCGCTACCACTCCCGTCGCCAGACGTCGCGGCCTGAACCGCGCCCGCCAGCATTGAACTGAAGGCTGCGAATGCAATAAGACGGCATCTGAACATGTGCATCCTCCTGACGCATGACAGCGCACAGAGTGCAGCGCTGTCGGGAGGAAGTCCATCCCGTTGGAGCGAGGCTTGCCCGCGAATCGATCACCTCGGTGTGCCAGACTAACCGCGTATCGTTGCCTCACTCCAACAGCTTTTGACTTCAGCGCACCACAATCCCGCGCTTGGCCATGTAGGCCTTGGCTTCGGGGACGGTGTATTCGCCGAAGTGGAAGATGCTCGCTGCCAGCACTGCACTGGCGTGACCTTCGATGATGCCGTCAGCCAGGTGTTGCAGATTGCCGACGCCACCGGAGGCAATCACCGGAATGCCCAGCGCATCGCTGATCGCCCGGGTCACGCCGAGGTCGAAGCCGTTTTTCATGCCGTCCTGATCCATGCTGGTCAGGAGGATTTCACCGGCGCCCAGCTCTTCCATCTTCATCGCCCATTGCACGGCGTCCAGGCCGGTCGGCTTGCGACCACCGTGAGTGAAGATTTCCCAGCGCGGGGTTTCCCCGGGCAGCGAAACCTTCTTGGCGTCGATGGCGACCACGATGCACTGCGAACCGAAATGCTGGGCCGCTTCGGCGACGAATTCCGGGTTGAACACCGCTGCGGTATTGATCGAAACCTTGTCGGCCCCGGCATTGAGCAGGTTGCGGATATCCTGCACGGTACGCACGCCGCCGCCCACGGTCAGCGGGATGAACACCTGGCTCGCCATGCGCTCCACGGTATGCAGCGTGGTATCGCGGCCATCGACACTGGCGGTGATGTCGAGAAAGGTAATCTCGTCCGCGCCCCGCTCATCGTAAAGACGCGCGATTTCAACCGGATCGCCCGCATCACGAATGTTTTCGAACTTGACGCCCTTGACCACACGACCGTTGTCGACGTCCAGGCAAGGGATGATGCGTTTGGCCAGGGCCATGGGCTTAATCTCCGATTAAGAGCTACAAGCTGCAAGCCATAAGCTGCAAGCAAGAGCGGATCGCGGTGTGCTTTTACTTGCCGCTCATAGCTTGCCGCTTTCAGCTGGCTGCATAGCCATCGCACAGCGCCTGAGCTTCAGCCACATCCAGCGTGCCTTCGTAGATCGCACGGCCGGTGATGGCGCCGATGATCCCCGGTGCCTTGGCGTCGAGCAAGGCGCGGATGTCGCCCAGGTTATGGATGCCACCGGACGCAATCACCGGAATCCGCGTTGCCGCAGCCAGGGCAGCGGTGAACGGGATATTGCAGCCCTGCATCATGCCGTCTTTGGCGATGTCGGTATAAACGATCGCCGACACGCCGTCAGCTTCGAAACGCTTGGCCAGATCGATCACTTGCACGGTGCTGATTTCAGCCCAGCCGTCGGTAGCGACGAAACCGTCCTTGGCATCCAGGCCGACGATCACTTTACCGGGGAACGCGCGACAGGCTTCAGCGACGAACTCAGGATTCTTGACGGCCTTGGTGCCAATGATGACGTAGCTCACGCCCGCCTTGACGTAATGCTCGATGGTTTCCAGCGAACGAATGCCGCCACCGATCTGGATCGGCAGGTTCGGGTAGCGCTTGGCGATTGCAGTGACCACGTCGCCATTCACTGGCTGACCTTCGAACGCGCCGTTCAGATCGACCAGATGCAGACGACGGCAGCCGCCTTCGACCCACTTGGCGGCCATGGCCACCGGGTCATCGGAGAACACCGTGGAATCTTCCATGCGGCCCTGGCGCAGACGCACGCAGGCACCGTCTTTTAGATCGATAGCGGGAATAATCAGCATGCTTTTTCCTTCGTCAAAAGAGCCCAGAAGCAGCTACGAGCCGCAAGCTGAAAGCTTCAAGTGTACGTATCAGTCTTGCAGCTTGAAGCTTGAAGCTTGAAGCTTGAAGCTTGCCGCTGCGTCTAGTTCTTCTCAAGCGCCCACAAATCGCTTTCGATGCTTTCGAAGCGCTCTTTGAGGTGCTGCTGAACATCGAAAATCGCCCGATTGTAGTAATGCGGGGCGATCTCGTTGGTGAACAACTCAAGCACCTCGGCGACTTCGAACGAACCCAGGTCCAGTTCGAAGCGCTGGGAAAACAGGCGCTTGAGCTTGTCGATAGCCTGCTGCTCGTGTTCGGCACTGAGGGTCAGGATCGGCGGCTTGCCTTTAGCTTTAGCCATGGCGATTACCAGCGACCGTCCCACGCGGCGAAGTTCTGCAACAGTTGCAGGCCATGGGTATGGCTCTTCTCCGGGTGGAATTGCACGGCAAAGCGCGAACCTTCAGCCAGCGCGGCAGCGAAATCGACGCCATAGTGACCGCGACCAACCACCTGGCGCTGATTGGCGGCATCGATGTAGAAACTGTGCACGAAGTAGAAGCGCGCCAGATCCGGGATGTCGTGCCACAGCGGATGATCCACAGCCTGCGCCACTTCGTTCCAGCCCATGTGCGGCACTTTCAGATGCTCGCCGTCCTCATGCAGATCCTTGCCGAAGAACTTCACCTGGCCGGGAAACATGCCAATGCAGTCCACGCCGCCGTTTTCTTCGCTGCTGTCGAGCAAGGCCTGCATACCGACGCAGATGCCGAGAAACGGGCGATCCTGGCTGACTTCACGCACCAGCGAATCAAAACCCAGGCGGCGGATTTCAGCCATACAGTCGCGAATCGCGCCGACGCCGGGAAACACCACGCGGTCGGCTTCGCGAATCACATTGGCGTCGCTGGTGATGTGAACCCGGCCCGCGCCAACGTGCTCAAGCGCCTTGGCGACCGAGTGCAGGTTGCCCATGCCGTAATCAATAACCGCGACCGTCTGCATCAGAGCACACCCTTGGTCGAAGGCATCTGCCCGGCCATGCGCTCGTCCAGCTCAACAGCCATGCGCAACGCGCGGCCGAAAGCCTTGAACACGGTTTCGATCTGGTGGTGAGTGTTGGTGCCACGCAGGTTGTCGATGTGCAGAGAGACATTGGCGTGGTTGACGAAGCCCTGGAAGAATTCCTGGAACAAATCCACGTCGAAACCGCCGACCACAGCGCGGGTAAACGGCACATGCATCTGCAAGCCAGGGCGGCCGGAGAAGTCGATGACCACACGCGACAGCGCTTCATCGAGCGGCACATAAGCGTGGCCGTAACGACGGATGCCTTTTTTGTCGCCGATGGCTTTGCTGAAGGCCTGACCCAAAGTGATACCGACGTCTTCCACGGTGTGGTGGTCGTCGATCTCAAGGTCACCTTTGCAGTTGATATCCAGGTCGATCAGCCCGTGCCGGGCGATCTGGTCGAGCATGTGCTCAAGAAAAGGCACACCGATATCAAATCGGGCCTTTCCGGTGCCATCCAGGTTGATCGAGGCATTGATCTGGGTTTCCAGAGTATTGCGCTCGACGTACGCCTTACGTTCGGCCATCACCAGCTCCGCAAAATCATTGGGCGAAAAAGGCGATCATTATAGGCCTAGAAGGCGGCTGGCATGAAGCAAACAGAAGAAGGGAAAGGAAGAAGACGACGAATTACTACAGATGAAAGGTGTCGTGGGACCGGCTTCAGCCGGGAAGCTTGCACCTCTGACGCAACAGATGCCGCGAATACCCCGGCCTCTTCCCGGCTAAAGCCGGTCCCACGGGATATCCGCGGGACCGTACAAACGGTACTCAGTGAAACAACACCGCCGTCTTCTGCAAGGTGACCCACACACCCCACGCCAGCGGAATGCCCACTGCCAGCCAGGCAGCGATAGCCAGCGGCTTGGTGGATGGATTGGCTTTCCACTCAAGCACAGTGGTGTGATCCGCGCCCTTGTCGTGGCCGATTGCTTGTTCTGCAGCCAGTTCGGCATCGGTCATGAAGTACTTGTCGGCAACCGGACGTACCAGCAGGTTGCAGATAAAGCCCAATACCAACAGACCGGCCAGGATGTACAAGGTAATGTCATAGGCATCGGCACGAGCAACGCCGTGGCTCAGCTGATATTCACGCAGATAGTTGACCAACACCGGACCCAACACGCCCGCCGCTGCCCATGCCGTCAGCAGACGACCATGGATCGCGCCGACCATCTGCGTACCGAACAGGTCGGCCAGATACGCCGGAACCGTTGCGAAGCCGCCGCCGTACATCGACAGAATGATGCAGAACGCACCGACGAACAGCGCAATGTTGCCCAGATGGCCCATGCCCGGAATCAACGCATACAGCGCAAAACCCAGCGCGAAGAACACGAAGTAAGTGTTCTTACGACCCAGGTAGTCCGAGAAGGATGCCCAGAAGAAGCGTCCGCCAATGTTGAACAGACTCAACAAACCGGTGAAACCCGCAGCGATAGCAGCAATCTGCTTCAGCTGATCGCCATCGAGTTGGCTGAAGGTCAGGCTATTGCCCAGCAGTTTGCCGGCGAACACTTCCTGCAACAGCGGCGAAGCCATGCCGAGAATGCCGATACCTGCCGAAACGTTCAGGCACAGCACCAGCCAGACCAGACGGAACTGCGGGGTTTTCCAGGCCACATTCACGTGCACGTGACGGTGGGTGATCATCGCGTTGCTGGCTTTCTTGACCGGAGCGGTCCAGCCTTCAGGTTTCCAGCCGGTTGGCGGAACACGATAAGACAACGCGCCACCGATCATGAAGATGAAGTAAATCACCGCCATCACCACGAAGCTCTGCCAGACGCCGACACTGCCAGCCGAAGCGAAATGCCCCATCAAGGCTGCTGCCAACGGTGCGCCGACCATCGCGCCGCCGCCGAAACCCATGATCGCCATGCCGGTAGCCATACCGCGCTTGTCCGGGAACCACTTGATCAGGGTCGAGACCGGCGAAATGTAACCAAGACCCAGACCAATGCCGCCGATCACGCCCGAGCCTATCCACATCAGCCATATCTGGTGCGTGTACACACCAAGCGCTGATATCAACAGGCCTCCGCACCAGCACAATGCCGAAACAACGCCAGCCTTGCGTGGACCTGCGTGCTCCAGCCAGCCCCCCCAAATGGCCGCCGAGCAACCCAGAAAGATGAAGAACAAGGTGTAGATCCAGCCGAGCATCGAGATCGGCCAGTCACAGGCAGACGAGAAAATCTGCGCGAAGAAGCTCATGTCGGGTGCGCAAGCGACAGGCGCGGTGATGCCAACGGCCTTCGACAGCGGCAACCAGAACACGGAGAAACCATACGCCATGCCGATGCACAGATGGATTGCCAGTGCTGCGGGTGGAACCAGCCAACGGTTGAAACCGGGCTTGGCGATGATGCGCTCTTTGGACAAGAACGCAGGCTGCACGGCAGGGCCGTCCAACACAGTGCTTGAACTCATTTTTATATTCCCCAATTGTGTATAACTCGCAAGGCCTTGGTTGCTGCACACGGAGTCCATTCGCATGCGCAACAGCTTTCTTATCGGCGCCATTTCCGGTTACGTGACAAATCGACGCACCTATTGCACCAAAAGCGAGAGATTAGCATTTGCTGCAGCACTAGCGGCAACCTGCCATCAGTTTTTTGACGCCAATTTGCGCGTTGCCGGTCTGGCACTATCCAGACGCCTTCGCATCGCAAAAGGAAACATCATGCCAATCGTTGTCGAGTCCCTGCAGTCGGCCACTTACCAGGACCAGGGGGATCTCCAGAAGATCTATCGAGACGCCCCGTCCTGGCTTTTCGCACCTTTTAGCGATGCGTCGCAGCTCATTGAATCGGCGCTCGATCACCACACGCTCATTGCCGCGCGTTTCAATGACCGCTTGCTGGGCGCAGCGCGCCTGCAAAGGCACGGGCAAGTGTGGGAACTGTCCCACTTGTGCGTGCGCGCCCTCACCCGCCGGCGCGGGGTCGCTGAACGCCTGGTGATACATGCGCAGAAATCGGCCGAAGATGCCGGTTGCACGCTACGCTTGCTGGCAACCGCCGAGGCTCTCGAAGTCCAGACTCTGGCGGCCAAACTCCACGTAGAGTTGCAGATTTCCCCAGTGCCTGAGCCTGGGACAAGCTGTGCGTGAGGCATCCAAGGCCCGGTACCTGCGTGAGGACGTTATACTCGCGGGCATATTTTGAACGTCGATTACAAGGACTCGCCCATGAAAGCGTTCGGCAAAATCCTGGGACTGTTTGTTCTCGGGCTGTTGCTGATCATCGTGGCTCTCGGTTTCGCCCTGAGTCATCTGTTTGATCCCAACGACTATAAAGACGAGATTCGCCAACTGGCACGCGACAAGGCAAACGTGGAACTCACGCTCAACGGCGACATCGGCTGGAGCCTGTTCCCATGGCTGGGCCTGGAGCTGCATGAAGCCAGCGTCGCCACCCTGACCAACCCCACCAAACCTTTCGCCGACCTGCAAATGCTCGGTCTGTCCGTGCGCGTGCTGCCGCTGTTGCGCCGCCAGGTACAGATGAGCGACGTGCGTGTCGAAGGCTTGAACCTCAGCCTCAATCGTGACGAAAACGGTCATGGCAACTGGGAGGATATCGGCAAACCCGCACCTGCCGAACCCGGCGTCACGCCACAGCCGACCGACAACAGCCCTGCCGTTGCAACCCGGCCCGACAAGGCTTCACAGCCGATCCGCCTGGATATCGACAGCCTGACCGTCAACAACGCACGGGTCGAATACACCGATGCGCGCAAAGGCCAGTCCTTCAGCGCCGAAAGTATCCAGCTGAGCACCGGTGCCATCCACGAAGGCGCCGAGATTCCGATCAAATTGACTGCATTCCTCGCCACCAACCAGCCAGTGATTCGCGCCAAGACCGAACTGGTTGGCGAGCTGCGCCTGGACCGGGCGCTCAAGCGTTATCAGTTTGAAGACATGCGCTTGTCCGGCGAAGCCTCAGGCGAACCGCTACAAGGCAAAACAGTGACCTTCGCGGCCCAAGGGCAGTTATTGGTCGATCTGGCAGCGAACGTCGCCGAATGGACCAGCCTCAAGCTGTCCGCCAACCAATTGCGCGCCCTGGGTGAACTGCACGTTCGCGAGCTGGATAAAACCCCGCAACTCAGCGGCGGCCTGTCGATTGCCCAGTTCGACCTGCGCACCTTCCTCGACAGCGTTGGCCAGACGCTGCCGGCCATGGCTGAAGGCAGCCTGAGCAAGGTCGAAATGGTCACCCGCCTGACTGGCACGCCAACCAGCGTGGCGCTGGAAGACTTGAACCTGAAGGTCGATAACAGCGCCTTCACCGGGCGCATCGCCGTGGATGACTTCGCCAGACAGGCGCTGCGCCTGCAACTCAAGGGCGACACTTTCAACGCCGACCGCTATCGCCCGGCCGAAAGCGAAGAAACCAAAGGGGCAAAAGCCGCGCGCAAAACCGAAGTTCAGAGTGGCGAGGCGGCAGCCATCGCCGGCGCTGGTACGACGCCGCTGCCGGAGCAACCGACCAAAGCGGCCTGGAGCACCAGCAAACTGCTGCCGCTGGAGCGCATGCGCAAACTGGATGTGGATGCCGACCTGAGCTTCGGCATGCTGACGCTGGACAAGCTGCCGATTCAGAATGCAGCCCTCAAAACCCAGGCCCTCAACGGCGTGGTCAACCTCGAAAGCCTGCGCGGCGATCTGTACAACGGCAATTTCGAAGTCAAAGGCAACCTCGACGTACGCCCGGACGTGCCGCTGGTGAGCGTTCAGACTCGCGTCGCCAAAGTGCCCATCGAAAGCGTTCTGCAAAGCCAGGGCCAAACCCCGCCCGTCAGAGGTCTGCTCACCCTCAACAGTGACCTGAACGGCAAGGGCAACAGCGAAAAAGCCTTGATCGACAGCCTCAACGGCACCGCCAGCTTCGTGCTCAACAATGGCGTGTTGGTCAACGCCAACCTTGAACAACAGCTGTGCCAGGGTATTTCCCTGCTCAACCGCAAAACCCTCAGCGGCGAACCGCGCGGCAAGGACACGCCTTTCCAGCAGCTCAACGGCAATCTGGTGTTCCGTAACGGTGTGGCCAGCAACCCTGACCTCAAGGTGCGGATTCCCGGCCTGACCGTGAACGGCGATGGCGACGTGGACCTGCGCGTGCTGGGCATGAACTATCGCGTGGGCATCGTCATCGAAGGCGACAAGACCGAGATGCCTGATCCGGCGTGCGAAGTGAATCCGCGCTATGTCGGCATCGAATGGCCAGTGCGCTGCCGTGGCCCGCTGGAACTGGGCGCCAAGGCGTGCCGTCTGGACAAGGAAGGCCTTGGCCAGGTCGCCGCGAAACTGGCGGGCGACAAACTGGGTGACAAGATCGAAGAGAAACTCGGCGACAAAGTCAGCCCGGAACTCAAGGACGCGTTGCGCGGGTTGTTCAAGCGCTAGGCCATGCCATAAACATGGCTGGACTAATTGTGGCACCGGCTTCAGCCGGGAAGGCTCTATGCCAGACGCAGACCTTGCATCGGATGTAGCGGCCGCTTCCCGGCTAAAGCCGGTCCCACAAGTACCCATGCAACACTGTGGGATAAATCCCGCTCCACCCTCTCCAACCCGGACCAAGCAATGCAACCCGAGCAATTTTCCACCGCTGTACTGGACTGGTACGACCGCTACGGTCGCCACGACTTGCCTTGGCAGCAAGGCATCACGCCATATCGGGTGTGGGTTTCGGAAATCATGTTGCAGCAAACCCAGGTCAGCACCGTGCTCAACTACTTCGACCGCTTCATGGAGGCGCTGCCCACCGTGCAGGCCCTGGCCGAAGCGCCGGAAGACGAAGTGCTGCACCTGTGGACCGGCCTGGGTTACTACACCCGCGCGCGCAATCTGCAAAAGACCGCAAAAATCGTCGTCGCCGAGCACGGCGGCGAGTTCCCCCGTGATGTGGAACAACTCATCCTGTTGCCCGGCATCGGCCTGTCCACGGCGGGCGCCATCGCCAGCCTGAGCATGGGCCTGCGGGCGCCGATCCTCGACGGCAACGTCAAACGCGTTCTGGCGCGCTACACGGCGCAAGAGGGTTACCCCGGCGAGCCGAAGGTCGCCAAACAGCTCTGGGCCACTGCCGAGCGTTTCACGCCCCACACGCGGGTCAATAACTACACTCAGGCGATGATGGATCTGGGCGCAACGTTGTGTACCCGCAGCAAACCTACTTGCCTGCTGTGTCCGCTGGAAAGTGGCTGCGAAGCGCATCTGCTGGGCCTGGAAGCCCGCTACCCAATCCCCAAACCGCGCAAGGACGTCCCGCAGAAGCGCACGCTGATGCCGATGCTCGCCAACCGCGATGGCGCGATTCTGCTCTATCGCCGACCTTCCACGGGTTTGTGGGGCGGATTGTGGAGCCTTCCCGAACTGGATGATTTCGCCGATCTGCAACACCTGGCCCTGCAACACTCGCTGGAGCTGGGCAAACACCAAGAACTGCCGGGGCTGATCCACACCTTCAGCCACTTTCGCCTGAGCATCGAACCCTGGCTGGTCCAGGTCGAGGAGTCCGCTCACCACGTGGCCGAGGCCGACTGGCTCTGGTATAACCTCGCCACCCCGCCGCGCCTGGGCCTTGCCGCCCCGGTGAAGAAGCTGCTGAAACACGCAGCCGACGTATTGAATGCAGGAGAGTCGTCATGACCCGCACCGTAATGTGCCGCAAATACAAAGAAGAACTGCCCGGCCTGGAACGCGCCCCTTACCCAGGCGCCAAGGGCGAAGACATTTTCAACCACGTCTCGCAGAAAGCCTGGGCCGACTGGCAGAAACACCAGACCCTGCTGATTAACGAACGTCGCCTGAACATGATGAACGCCGAAGACCGTAAATTCCTGCAAACCGAGATGGACAAGTACCTTTCGGGCGAGGAATACGCCAAGGCCGACGGCTACGTTCCCCCCGAAAAATAAAGCGTTTGCAGCAGTGCGGGTCGTAAGCGACGGTAATAATTCAAATTTTTTTAAAAAACACGTTGACGACCCCCTGAAAAAAACGTCTAATGCGCCCCGTTGCCCAGATAGCTCAGTCGGTAGAGCAGGGGATTGAAAATCCCCGTGTCGGCGGTTCGATTCCGTCTCTGGGCACCACTAATTAGATTCAGGTGGTGCTACACAATCATCTGAAACCCAAAAAACCCGCCTTATGCGGGTTTTTTGTTGCCTGCGATTTCCCCCTTCCCTTCATCAGTTGCGTGCAGGCTACGCCTGGCGTGTACGCGCCCCAGGCCAGGAGCTAACGCGGCAGACTCGGGAAATGCATCCGTAGGCGACGGCTCATGATGTACATTGAAGTCTGATCCAAAAACCAGAACAACATCATCCAGGGTGACATCGTGAACGCCATCCAGAAGCTGCGAACTTTTGACCTGATCCGCGAAGCAGTGCTGCCGGAGTTCCGCGAGCGTGTGGCTGAGTATTTGTGTCTCTACGAGGAAGTTTTGCACAACGACAATGCCAGCTCTGAAGACCTGAGCACATCGGCGAATCAGCTCCGGGGATATCTGCGCGGCCTCAATACCACAAGGGTAATAGGCATGGCTGATTGGGAGGAGCTGGACCGCCGCATCGCCGAGTCCTGGTTATGATCGAAGCGGCAATGCTGGCAAGGAGTTACCGGAAATTTCCCGGTATCTGGATCTGATATCCAGATGTCTGGCGACTTCTTTATCCCAGCGCAATAGCTTAAGCCCGCTGATTCCCATCGCGGGCTTTTCCTGGCCTGCAATTCGTCAGCCTGCGCTCCTGGCTCATGCCCATGCCCTACGCTTTCCTCTCTATACGGAGGAAACACCATGTCACTACCCGATGACCCCACCCCTATCCTGCTCGCGCGCTTTAATCAGAACATCAACGCCATCGCCCTGGCCGTGAGTGAGGTTCGTATGTGGATCGAGCGCCAAGGTGACCAAGCGACATCCGACAGCATCCGTAGCTATCTGGCGGTCCTGGAGAGCAATTCCGACACAATCGTCGCTGGCATGGCGGAGCTTATTCAGCGCTGGAAACCTGAAGAGCCCAAAGACCCCGAAGATTGATCGGGCGTGGAGCTGCATTACAGCCATACGCAAACCCGGTAGGAGATCCCCCGTCGTCCAGACGCCGCGCTGTCGCGCAGCAAACAGTCCAGTGGGACCGGATTCATCCGGGAAGAGGTCGGTACATCCACTGCATTTTCCTCGTCAGGAATGCCGCTTTCCCGGATAAATCCGGTCCCACGGATCCTCGTCAGGCCAGATGGATATGTGTTGTTTGATGAGAGGGGACTTGTCCCCGAAATGGCCAGCCAACCTCAATCCACCTGCCCTACCTTCAGGGCCTGAGCCGACGCCTTCCCGGACAAGTCCGGTCCTACCGAAGTCCGCTCGTCCACTGAAATGCCTGTCAAGCCCGCACCTCTTCCTGCACCCGCCCCTCCTCCCGCTCAAATCGGTTCGCCCTGGCAAACGTGCCGAAGTCGTTGAAGCGCACGCCCATTTCAGCCATGACTTTGTGCGCCACTTTGCTGGTCATCTGGCGGATGTAGAACGGCTCCTTGACCACGAAATGGTGGATGCCATGGGTGCTGCCGAAGTTGAAGCAGAACGCTTGCATCGGCCACATCCACCACGGGTTCATGACCTGGGTCTGCTGCAGCACGTTGCCGGGCTCGACGTCGCCGTAGTAGTGCATGTTCGAGCTGACGAAGTGCAGGCAGAACGTGCGCAACACGTTGGGACCGACCAGCACCACGACCGCGATGTCGATCACGTGCATGACCGCCATCGTGTTGGCCGACCAGACAATGGGTGAGCCGAGCAAGCTGGCGACGCCGTTGGCTGCGTGAAAGCCGAGAAACACGTACCAGCAGCCCCAGTTGAGCAAGGCCAGCGGGAAATAGACTTTGAGTGTGCGTTTGAGAATGCTCAGTTTGTGCGCAGGAGTTTTCGCCCGCAGCATGCGGATCAGCGCGGACATCACGTTGTCGCCGACCATCAGCAGCCGCGCCAGGCCCCACGGCTCGCCATTGGTGATGGCGCGCTCTTCCAGGTCGGCCTCGGTGCCGGAAACCTTGTGGTGGTTGAGGTGCAGATGACGACGGATCCACGGATTGATGGTACTGGGTCGCGCCAGCCAGACCAGCGCCAGCATCAGGTTGTGCGGGAAGCGCTGCTTGCGGAAATACATGCTGTGGATCAGGTCGTGTTCCAGCTCGTGGGTCAGGGACGCGAAAAACCCGTTGAGCAGCAGGCAAACCCACCACGCCACATAGCCACCGATGTACAAGGCCGCGCTGGCGATCATGCCAGTCAGCGCAAACAGCAAGATGCCGACGCCAATCGCGTCCTGATGACGGAGAATCGGATAGCGCGTGCGTAGTTCTGCACCGCGCTCCATCACCACGGCGCGAATATGTGCCGATCGCTGCTGCGCATTCAGTCTGGCGGGACTTGCAGAGGTGTCGTACATGCTTCCATCCTCTAGGTATGAAGTAAGAGCACTGTGCGCGGACTTGCGGAACACCGCGCGCCCCTTCACGCCAACCTGTTGACCGGAAGCGCCAATCTGTATGCACGAACCAAGCATCCTTGCCAGCTGGACCCGCGCCTTGCGCAAGCAGCTCGATGCTTCGGGCCTGGACAGCGCTGCGCTGTGTCGGGCGGCAGGGCTGGACCCGCAATTGATGGACGATCCCAACGCCCGTTATCGGGTGAGCGACACCACGCGCCTGTGGCAGCTGGCGGTCCAGGCCAGCGGCGATCCGGCCATTGGCTTGCGGGTGTCCCGGTTTGTGAGTCCGACCACCTTCCATGCATTGGGTTATGCGCTGGTCGCCAGCGGGTCGTTGCGCGAGGTGTTCGAGCGCATCGTGCGTTACCACCCCGTGGTCAGCGATGCGCTCGAACTGGACCTGCAACGCGCCGGAGACCGTTACCGGTTTCGTTTCCGCGTGCCTGTCGATAGCCCCGCGCCAGCTCATGAGGCGCTGGACGCGTTTGCCGCGATTTATGTGCGCACCTGCCGCAACCGCCTGGGAAGAACCTATGCGCCGCTGGCGGTATACCTGCAACGCCCGGAACCGGCGGACCCTGCGCCCTGGCACCACGTATTCCGGGCACCGATATTCTTTGCCGCCGAGGAGAATCTGCTGGAGTTCGACTGTGCCGATTTCGACAGCCATCTGGACGACGGCAACCCGGAACTGGCGCAACACAACGAAACAGTCCTCAACCGCACCCTTGAACAGCTCCAGCCGCTGACCTGGGAACGTCGCGTGCGCGCCATCATCGAAGCACAGCTGCCCGAGGGCGAACCCTCCGCTGAGCGGATTGCCCAGGTCGTGCACGTCAGCCTGCGCAGTTTGCAGCGGCATCTGGCGGATGAGGGTTGCCGTTACGATCTGCTGCTGAACGAGGTGCGACAGAACCTCGCGTTGCAGCATCTGAGCGATCCGCGCAATTCATTGAGTGAGGTTGCCTATCTGCTTGGATTTGCCGACACCAGCAGCTTCAGCCGCGCATTCAGACGCTGGACGGGACAGTCGCCAGGTCAATATCGCGAAGGCGTGGGTAAATAGCGCCTTGGTAAATCGAACTGTCTGCGTTTCAATAGCGGCCTGTGAACCTTCGACCGCAACAGGACCCAAGCCCATGGCCTCGCCAGACAAGCAGCACAAACGCGCCCAACGAGCGAAAGCCAAGGCAAAGCAGAACCGCTCCAGCAAGCCGGTGCAAAACGTTGTGCATCCGGTTTTCGCCTCGCCGCTGATCAACCAGCCATTCGATGACGTCGAAATCGACCTGAGTACCTTCGACTTCAAGGACATCGAAGAAAACGGCTTCGACCCTGCCGACTTCGACGACCTGTTCCAGACCATGAAAGCCGCGCACAGCATCAGCCAGCTGGCGATGTGCGTGGTGTTCCTGCAATACCCGGTGCTGGAACTGGTCATCGCCGAAGAAGACGAAGAGCCAGCCACCGATTTCATGATGGGCCTGCTGATCACTTACCGGGCGATGTTCTACGAGGAAGATGAAGACGCGGCGATTGAGTGGATCGGCAGCACTTCGTTCCAGACCGACTACAACGAAGCCTCGCGCCTGCTGCTCAAGCGCAACGAGAAGCCGGCCCGCTGAGCCAGATCAATCTTTAATGCTGTTATTTAATTTACATCGCGCACTGCAGGGCATAGTTTACGCCGCTTAAAGAGAATGACTCTGTTTCTCAACAGCGAGCCCGACGTTGAACGCGATAAACAGCCATACCTCAACCGCTGATCCTACAGAAGGCCGAGCCAAGCCTTACTCAAGTGTTCGGGTTTTCCTGCATTGGTTGTCCGCCTTGATCATCATCTGGGCGACTGTCAGCGGCTTTGGCGTGGCGCTGCTGCCCAAGGGCGATGCGCTACGCCAATGGGTTGAAGCGCTCAATCCGCAGGTGTCTACGCTGTTCATCCCCTTCTTCGCCTGGCGCTTCTGGCTGCACCTCAAGGCGCCCGTGCCTGCGACCAGAGTCAAAACAACTCAAGCGACACTGGCGCGAGTGACCCACATCGCGCTGTATCTGTTGATTGCTGGCGTGCTGATCACTGGGGTTTTGATGATGACTCACCCGGTCATCCTGCTGACGCTGATTCCAATGCCGCAGCTGATCCACTCAACGCCCGCCCTGGCCGAGTTGCACAGCGTGCATCACGTTCTCTGTGCGCTGCTTGCCGTACTGGTGATCCTGCATTTGCTGGCCGTGATCAAACATCAAATGACGGGGCGCTCGGTGCTGTATCGGATGCGGTAATCCTGCAGGAGCCAAAACTGACGCGAGAGCAACAGAGGATTTCACCGTATCGCTTACACCGCGATGTCAGCCCGCACACAGGATCCGCAGGACCGGCTTCAGCCGGGAGGACGCAAGGTCTGACGACACAACCGCTGCGAACGTACCGACCTCCTCCCGGCTAAAGCCGGTCCTATGTTCAAAGGGCTGTGTGGCGCACTGTCAGCCCAACACAACCTTGCCAGCCCTTTCCATCTTGCGGCGGCGGGCGACGAACAGACCGACGGCGACGACCAGCAGGCTGAGCAGACCGGTAGCGAGGATTTCCACGCGATGGGATTCCTGGATCAGCATGATGCCCAGTACCGCGACTATGAACACAATCACCGCCCAGGTCAGCCAAGGGAACAGCCACATCTGGAAGGCCACGGTTTCGCCTGCCGCGATGCTCTTCTGGCGCATGCGCAGTTGCGAAACAGCGATCACCAGGTACACCAACAGCGCGATGGCACCGGAACTGGCGAGCAGGAAGTCGAACACCGCTGCCGGGGCGACGTAGTTGGCGAAAACTGCCAGGAACGCCGCCCCTGTGGACAACATCACCGCCCAATATGGTGTGCCGCTTTGCGTTGTGCGCTTGGCAACAGCCGGTGCATCGCCGCGCTTGCCCAGGGAAAACAACATCCGCGAGGCGGTGTACAGCGCCGAGTTGAGGCAGCTGGTCACGGCGATCAACACCACGATATCGACAATCATCTTGGCGTTCGGGATGCCCATCATGTCCAGCACGGTCTGGTAGGAACCGACTTCAGCCAGGCCGCTGTGATTCCACGGCACCAGCGCCACGACGAGGAAAATCGACAGCAGATAGAACAACGAGATCCGCCAGATCACCGAATTGGTGGCCTTGGTGATCTGCTTCTCAGGGTCCTTGGATTCGGCAGCAGCGATGGTCACGATCTCGGTGCCCATGAACGAGAACATCGTGGTCAACATCGCGGCCAGCACCGCGCCCATGCCATTGGGCAGGAAGCCTTGGGTGTCGTACAGATGACTGACGCCGCTGACCTGGCTGTTGGGCAGCAAACCGAAAATCGCCGCAACGCCCAGCACGACAAAACCGATGATCGCCACGACTTTGATCAGCGCAAACCAGAACTCGAATTCACCGTAGTTCTTCACGCTGAACAGGTTGGTGACCGTGAGCAGCAAGGTGATGACCAGCGTGAAAGCCCAGATCGCCACATTCGGAAACCAGGCATGCAGGATGGTCGCGGCGGCGTTGGCCTCCAGCGGAATCACCAGCACCCAGAACCACCAGTACAACCAGCCGATGGTGAAACCGGCCCAGTGCCCGATCGCGCGGTCGGCGTAAGTGGAGAACGAACCGGTATCGGGCGACGCAACCGCCATCTCGGCCAGCATTCGCATCACCAGCACCACCAATGTTCCCGCAGCAGCATAAGCCAGCAGAACGGCAGGACCGGCTTCGGCGATTGCATGTCCGGAGCCGACGAACAAACCGGCGCCAATCACACCAGCAATCGACAGCATCGTAATGTGCCGCGGCTTGAGCCCCTGATCGAGCTCGGAAGAAATCGGGGTACTGCTCATTGAACCTACCTTTGCGAGGGGGAGCGATCCGCACCGGACGTCTTCGTAAAAAGAAAGCAACGGTGCTGTTTTTTATTATTGACGCAAGAATTACGCCAAAATGTTTCAAAAACGACGTCGCCCCTGGAATAGAGGGTTTGAGGAGATGTACGACAACGTATTGATTGCAATGGCGTTTAGCCATTTTTGTAGGATTTGTTACCTGCCGCCCCAAGGAGCGACACGTGAGCGCACCGAAACTACACACAAAGGATTTCTATGCACCGCAGCGGTGCGTATTGTCTGGATGTGCGGAAAAACAAGCGCACGCACGTCGTAAAAGTAATCATGGAAGCTGCCATCATGCTGGAACGTTGGATTTGTTGGAGCGAGGCTTGCCCGCGAACATAGAATCTCCAACGAGCTGAAACCATCCCACACGCCCGCTCCTGCATGAAATAAACTTCATTCGGCGCCCTCGGGCATTGAGCTTTTACCGCGTGCCAGGGTCGAAGAGCTGAATCGCCGCACCAGACCGTTCCAACGACCTGCCGGCACGGCGCAAATCATTCATGTCCAGCAACCGCAAACGGAGCAACACCCATGCAGATGTACAGAAAATGCCTGCTGGTCGCAGTGGCCACCCTGGCTTTCACGACCGGCGCTTTTGCTGTGGACAAGTTGAAGATGGGCGTCGAAGGCGCTTACCCGCCGTTCAATAGCCTGGATGCCAGCGGCCAGGCCGTTGGCTTTGACGTCGAGATTGGCAACGCTCTGTGCGCGAAGATGAAAGTCGAATGTGAAGTGGTAGTCACGGGTTGGAATGAGATGATTCCGTCGCTGGTCGTAGGCAACTACGACTTCATCATGTCGTCCATGTCCATCACGCCGGAACGCAGCGCGCTGGTGGACTTCACCACCCCCTACTACTCCAACAAGCTGCAATTCATCGCCCCCAAGACCAGCGACATCAAGACCGACACCGCGTCGATCAAAGATTCGTTGCGTGGCAAAACCATCGGCACGCAGAACGACACCGTTTCCGCGACCTGGCTGCAACAAAATCTGGGCGAAGACGTCACGATCAAGCTTTACGACACTCAGGCCAGCGCCTACGCCGACCTCGCTGCCGGGCATCTGGACGCCATCCTGGCCGACAAATACCCGAGCTATGAATGGCTGAAAAGCGAAGCGGGCATGAGCTTCGAATTCAAGGGCAACCCGGTCTATGACAATGACAAGATCGGCATCGCCGTGCGCCTGAACGACCCGCTGCGCGCCAGACTCAACCTGGCAATAAAAGAAATCATCGAAGACGGCAGCTACAAGAAAATCAACGACAAGTACTTCCCGTTCAGCATTCTTTAAGCCGATTGTGTCGCGATCGTCGGCATTAATCGCCGGTCGCACCTGCATTTTGCCTAGACGCGCACCAAACGTGCTGCTATGAAGAGGGCTGGTTTCCGGACCAGCCTTTTTCGCACCCAGACAGCAGCCGACCATGGCCCACGAATCCGTTGCACCAGACGAAGACCTGCGCAGCCGCTTTCGCGCGCTGGACAGTTTTCTGTTCGCCTATCAATCGCTGTGGCGCCCCCGGCCGTTTACCCATCTGCAACTGCCGTGGGAAGGTCGCTACCCGGAGCTGGCCGGCTGGCTGCGGCAACGTTCACTGAGCGAAGCCGAGGTCGCGCATAACCGCCCCGAACAACTCGACGCGCCGTTTCCATTTCCGCAACTGGCAGCCGAAGCCGTTGAATTGAGCCGTATTGCGGCGCTTCCTGCATTCAACCTGACGCCCGTGGCGCCGCGTATGAGCGTGGATGTACCGGGGCGAAAATGGCAGCAGATCGAAGCCTTCGCCAGTTGCCTGGAATTCACCAGAACCCCCGAACACTGGCTGGATTGGTGCGCGGGCAAAGGCCACCTCGGTCGCCGCCTGACCCATCAAGACCAGTCGCTGACCTGCCTGGAACGCGATCCGAAACTGGTGCAGGCCGGGGATCAGCTCAGCGACCGGCTGAACATTAACGCCACGCATGTGCAGCAAGACGTCATGGCCGACGATGCCTGGCGTCGTCTGCATGCCCATCACACTCCGGTTGCCCTGCACGCTTGCGGCGACTTGCATGTGCAACTGATGCGCATCGCCAGCCGGGTCCGCTGTTCGCAAGTGGCAATCGCACCCTGCTGCTACAACCGCATCGACACCGAGCAGTATCAGCCGCTGTCCATCGAAGCCCAGGCCTCCGCGCTGAAACTCTCCAAAGACGATCTGGGCTTGCCCCTCAGTGAAACCGTCACCGCCGGCGCTCGCGTGCGACGTCAGCGCGATACCTCGATGGCGCGCCGCCTGGGCTTTGATCTGCTGCAGCGCCAGTTGCGCCATTGCGACGACTACCTGCCTACGCCTTCCCTGCCGGTTGCCTGGCTGGACAAGTCTTTCGCCGATTACTGTCGCGACCTGGGAGCCTTGAAGGATCTGCGGACGATCCCCGAGCAAGACTGGTCCGCGCTGGAAGCCGCTGGCTGGAAGCGTCTGGCCCAAGTGCGCAATCTGGAGCTGGTGCGCAACCTGTTCCGTCGCCCGCTGGAGCTTTGGCTGGTGCTGGACCGGGCATTGTATCTACAGGAACGCCACTACAAGGTGCGCGTCGGGACCTTCTGCGACAGCCATCTCACCCCGCGCAATCTGTTACTGATCGCTCAACTCGACTGACCGCCCAAACGTTCCAAAACCTGTGGATAACTCTGTTGATTAAAATAGGCAGAGTGCCCTGAAAACTTAGCTCGCTAGCTAATGAATTCGTGCGCCGTTTTTTTCGACAGTGCGCAAAGCCCCTGTAAACAGTGGTTCGCCGGAAAATGAGAACGGTTCCAGAAACATCCGCCAAATTGGTTCGCGTGGTTCAGAGCCTGTGCATAAGATTTGAGCACGCGCAGTAAAGAAAGCCGCAGCCGAGGCTGTTGGAATGCCAAACACTGACATCCGTCACATTGGCATTGTCCAAACAGGCGTATTCGTCCCAGGATAAAGGTTCGCCCGCCAGGCCCGCCGTCTCAGGTGCCTGCACGCAGTCGGCGCGACCTTTTTGTCATCCCGTTCCGTCTATTGATCAATCAGGAAGGAAACGTCCATGAGCAATCTCGAAGCCGCCAAAGAACATCGCAAGGCCGACCTGCATACTCCAAACAGCCTGGGCGAAGATGCACGCCGCGACTTGTCCGGCGAACTCAACGCCCTGCTGGCCGACACATTCGGCATCTACATGAAGACCAAGAACTTCCACTGGCACATGTCCGGCCCGTATTTCCGCGACTACCACTTGCTGCTCGACGATCAGGCTGACCAGATCTTCGCCACCACCGACGCCATCGCCGAACGCGTGCGCAAACTGGGTGGCACGACCCTGCGCTCAACCGGCCACATCAAACGCCTGCAACGCATTAGCGATAACGACGCCGATTTCGTCACCCCGGCCGACATGCTCGCCGAACTGCGCGAAGACAACATGCAACTGGCCAACTACATGCGCGAAACCCACGCGCTGTGCGACGAACACAACGACGTCGCCACCGCCAGCCTGCTGGAAAACTGGATCGACGAAGCCGAACGCCGCATCTGGTTCCTGTTTGAGTCGGGTCGTACGTCTTAACTGTTAGGTAGGAGGGGACTTGTCCCCGAATAAGCTGGTGCAGACGCCGGCCCTACCGATAGCCACAACCTGTGGGAGCGAGCTTGCTCGCGAAAAGCCCTGCACAACCGCAGCCAGACCTCAAAACTCATCACTGCGCACATTGGAAAACTGCGAATTGCGGTTCTCCAATTTGCGCAGTGTGAGCTTGTACACCGTCGACTTGACCCGATTATTCACCGCCGTTTCTTCCAGACGAATCCGGCTGGACGCATACGCACAACCGGTGTCGAGCATCTTGTACTTCAACAGGTAATAGCCGACGTCCATGCGCGCAAAGGTAAAAGAACTGTGCGCCGGAATAAACGCATGTCGATACGCGTGGCGCCCGCCGGCGTCGGTCACCTTGGCGTACACCGGCTCATTGCCCGCGCTGTTATCCACAGTAATTTCCGACCATCCGCCATCCCGAATCACCGGCATACCGCTGATATATCCTGCAGTAACCGGCCACGGCGCGCCCAGGGGATCAACCGGCGGCGCGATGCATTGCGGCTGGGCCGGGTCGACCAACTTGATCGGAGTACCAATCGGCACAGCGGCCGCCTCAGGCCTGGACTCGACCGGCGCGACAGCCGCAACCGTTTCGATGACCGGCGGCGGCACGAAAGGCTTGCCCGCATCCGGGTCATACCCCATCCACGCACCGCCCGCACAAAACACGATAAACAGCGCCGCCCAGCGCAACCGGCTGCCACGTCGCAGCGGCCTGGAAGTCTTGGCCTGCGCCGCTGGACGCGAAGGTTTAGCTCCGGTGGCCGCCGACGGCGTAACAGGCGCCCTGCCCGCCTGCGCCTGCCTGCGCTGAGCCGCCGCACCCCGCGCCTGCTGTGCCTGACGAATCAATGTCGCGTCGTACTCCGCACGCTTGGCCGGGTCCGCCAACACATCGTGAGCGGCATTGAGCAACGCCATCAGATCCGACGCGTTCGCCGCCGGATTCCGATCCGGGTGCAACTGTTGCGCGAGCTTCCTGAAGGCGAGCTTGATCTCCTCCGCAGAAGCATCCCGCGCGACATTGAGCTCGTCATAATAAGTGCGTGTTTTGGGCATTCAGCTTGCAATCCATGGCGACGGGCCATCTTAACAAGCTTTCCCCAGCGAAACCCGCACACAACGCAACCGCGCTACCCAGCGCACAAAAACCCCGTAGGAAAATATTTTTCAACCGAATCAGGCAGCTAGGCTTTACACGCCCGAAAACCTCTATATACTCTGCGCCCATCACGCCGGTATAGCTCAGTTGGTAGAGCAACTGACTTGTAATCAGTAGGTCCCGGGTTCGACTCCTGGTGCCGGCACCACATTAGGCGCCATTGCATTCCACCGAATGCTCTGGAAGCCCCGAAAACCCGCCCTTTGGCGGGTTTTTTCGTTCCAGGGCCCTCTGTCGGGATCCAACAAAATCCCCCTTCCCCAAGGGTATGTTAGGGGTACTGCGATTTCCCGGTCAGGAGCGCGTACCCCTATGCCACGTCTTGCGATCCCCCTCAGCGACCTGCAATGCCGCACCGCCAAAACCCGCGAACGCGCCTACAAACTGTTCGACGGCGGAGGCATGTACCTTTTCGTCAAACCCAATGGCGTGAAGACCTGGCGCTTGAAGTACACCAAGCCCAACGGCAAGGAAGGTACGCTCATCATCGGCAATTACCCCATCGTTACCCTTTCCGTCGCACGACATAAGCGAGACGAAGCCAAGGCGTTGCTGCTCGACAACCTCGACCCAATGGAAGAAAAGAAGAAGGCCAAGATCGTAGCCCAGCGGGCGGCACTGCTTTTCGAAACCGTTGCCTTGGAGTGGCACGCCGATATGTCTCGCCGCTGGACCGAAGGACACGCAAAAACCGTGATGAGCCGACTGCGTACCCACGTCTTCCCGCTGATCGGCCAACGACCCATCGCTGAACTCGATACCCATGACCTGCTAGAGATCACCCAGCGCATCAAGGAACGCGGCACCATGGATGTGGCGTTACGGGTACAGAACTACTTATCCACCATCATGCGCGGGGCCAAAAGGGCTCGGCAGATCACCATGAATCCCGCGCTGGATCTGGCAGGCTCGATCCACGCGCCGCGCACAGTCCATCACCCGGCCCTCTCCCTCAACCGCCTACCCGAACTGCTACACCGTATCGACAACTACAACGGCCGCGAACTGACGCGCCTCGCCGTCCTGTTGACGTTGCATGTATTCGTCCGCTCCAGCGAACTGCGCTTCGCTCGATGGAGTGAGTTCGACCTCCAACGCGCCATGTGGGAAATCCCCGATACACGCGCACCGATTGAAGGGGTACGCAACTCCACGCGCGGGACCAAGATGAATGGCGACATTCAAATGGTGCCGCTATCGCCGCAGGTTATCGAAATACTGGAGCGCCTGCGCAGCCTCAGTCGCTTTTCAGAGTTGGTGCTACCGGGCGACCACAAGTACTGGAAGCCCATGTCCGAGAACACGGTGAACACCATGCTCCGCAACGTCGGCTATGACACCAGCAAGGAAGTGTGCGGCCACGGCTTCAGGACCATGGCCTGTAGCGCCCTATTAGAGTCCGGGTTATGGACCGACGCAGCCATCGAACGGCAAATGAGCCACAAGGAACGCAACCGCGTGCGTGCCGCGTATATCCACAAGGCCGAATTCCTCGAACAGCGCCGGCTGATCATGGCGTGGTGGAGCAACTACATTGATGCCAACCGCAGCGGTCATGTAACGCCTCACGAATTCTCTCACCCGGTCGGCGACAACATTACCGCCCTACAAAATAAACGCGGCGCATCCAAACGTGGGTAAGCAATGAGATCACCGCAGTCCGCCCTTCCACGCGGGTCCATCCAAGCGGGGCTGCAAAGCCGCCCCGCTTGGATGGACCTCACTTAAAAAATCTAAAGCCCACGCAAACTGTCTGTGGAAAACCACAGATTTCCACCGGTGGATAATTTCATCCACAGCCGCAGAACTCCCGAAAATTCGAGCCTTGACCCGAATTATCCACAGGCGTAGAAAAGATCGGGCAAAGCGCTGTTGTTGACAGCACCCAGGTAGCCAGAACCTTTGAGGCTACGCCACACCGTGGTGGTTCTCCCAAAGTGCGATTAGCGTCCGGCGGCTCGCACGGTCACAGCGATGTGATGGATGCCTACTTTTACCAGTGTTCCCACTGCGGCAACTCATCCCTTTCATAGCTGCCCTGCAGCAACCTATCCGCTTGGCCATTCCCGTGCGCCAACCTGCGCCCGTCTCTTTCTCCCGGAAAGAGACGGGCGCTCCTACCACTGCTGCAGCCCACCCCGTACAAGGCTTTGCGGCATTCCCTCTCGTGACAATCGGCGTGACAAACACCGAAGTCACCTGCAACAGCGATGCAGATGATGGTGCCGCAGCCCAAGGAATTGACTGCACCTGACTGACAGTCAGGCATGCCCCGGTCATCGCATCGCTGCCTTCACCCGACTCAGGATCTCGCGGCATTGGTCTCGTCAGCCAGCGCAACCTCCACCCGCCCACGTCTTCGGAAGTGTTCAGGAGGCCAGATCATGAGATGCCCAAGCTCCCGGTCGTAAAGAGCCGCCAGTCCCGCGTTAGTGGACAACCCTCACAGGTCGCAGGGGCCTTGATCCCTGATAACACTCAGCATTCATGGCGGGATGACGTGGGGAAGGTTTTAAAGTTTTGGCTTCGAGAGGAGTTCGATCATGGTATTGGTCGGTAGACGGGATGGGCGCAATTTTGGCTATGGTCGGCAGCTGAGCTATGCCGGATCGCAGGCACTGAAAGACCTGTTTGGCGGCGGGCATTACGGCACGGTCAAGGCGCACAGTGAGCGGTGGCAAGCGTTTGTACGCTGGTGTCGGTCGGAGGAAGGGCCGGGGTTTAACGATGCGCGGCAAATTAATTGGCAGACCTTACTGGACTACGCCGGACATCTGCGCCAACAAGTTGAACAAGGCGAGCTCGCCATCGCCACCGCGCTAAACCGGTTGTCCAGCGTGAACCGGACCCTCGCAGCGCTTCGCGGTGATCAGTATGTGAAAGTGCCGAGTCCGAGCAAGGCGCTGGGAATGCGGCGCACCAGCGTTCGTTGCTCGGTGCCGCAAGGCCAAGACCGCGAACACGTGAAGCGGATCGTAGAGGTACTTTGCAAACATCAGCAGCCGCGCGCCGCGGCCATCGCTAAGTTAGCGCGAGCCACTGGCATGCGTCTGCGCGAAGCGATTCTGGCCGACCTACCGCGACTCAAGTGTGAAGCCGAACACTACGACAAGATCAACATCCAGGACGGCACCAAAGGCGGCCGATCCGGTGCGTCAGCACCTCGCTGGATTACGGTAGATGATCATATTCGAGAAGCTCTGAGGTTTGCCGAACAGGTTTCGCCCGATGGTGGCCGCAACCTGCTGGCACCGAACGAAAGCTACCTCGATTTCTTGCAGGGGATCGTCCGCCCCGCCCGAGATATCCTCCATACGCACAATCTCAAAGGCTTCCACGAATTGCGGGCAGCCTATGCTTGCGAACGCTATGAGCAAATCACCCATCATCTCGCGCCCATCAACGGTGGCAGGTGCAGGCGCCTCAATCCACGTCTTGATCGAGAGGCACGCTTACAAATCAGCTATGAGCTCGGACACGGCCGTATCGACGTGGTATCGGCGTACATCGGTGGCCGAGCATGAGCAAGCCATTCGATATGGAGCTGTTCCTGGCGGGCGTCCTGACCGGATCGCACACCACCCGCCAACGCCACCTGCGTCAGGCGAAGGCTATCCAAACAGCGATCGCTGAGCGCTGGCAACGCGACAATCCATGGACTTGGCAGAGAAAACACCTTGCGTGGTTTTTGAATCACCACCTAAACCAGCACACTGAATCGACGCGCTATTACTATTTGCTGACCATGCAATTACTCACTCATCGCTTAGGAAAACCCTGGCAGTTCAACCGCTAGACGAAGGTCAGAAAACGGCTGTGGATTCAACCCGTCGATGCAGATAACGAAAACTATGCATGTCATTCGGAGTATCGGCTTTAATGTCGATGCAGATTCACCTGCTCACGGCGCTGGATTTCTATAATTTGCGAGATGTGATGCACGCTATCGGTGGGTTTCAGGTTCTGAACCCCTATCTAAATCAAGGAAGACAACCCCATTGAAACCAGCTCTCGGCGCCCTGCTTTTAACCTGTCTGACGACCAGCGCTCTCGCTGACGTCAACTCTGTCGGCTTCCAATCCTCCACCCTGCTGGACCCACACAATGAGCGTCCGCTGGAGATGGTCGTCTGGTATCCCAGTACAACGACCGTCACCCCACAGTTGATCGGCGACGATGTGGTGTTTGTCGGTGCTTCTGCGGTTCGCAACGCGCCACCCTCTGCTGGCGAGCACCCATTGGTGGTGCTCTCCCATGGATTCAGAGGCAATTGGAACAATCAGAACTGGTTGGCGAGTGCATTGGCCCATAAGGGTTACATTGTCGCAGCGGTCAACCACCCCGGCACCACGACCCATGATCGCAGCCCGCAAGCGGCGGCGCAGTTATGGCAGCGGCCCATTGACCTGCATCGGGCCATTGAGGCGGTCACCACTCAACCTGAAAAATTTGGCGTGGTCGCAAAGCGTCAAATTGCTGTAGTGGGCCATTCACTCGGCGGCTGGACTGCAATGGAGATCGCCGGTGCTCGTTTCGACCCGGCCCTGTTTGCCCGTGACTGCAAACTCCATCCGCAGTTATCCAGTTGCACCAATTATCAAAAGATCAACCCTGAGAGTACTCCGGCATTAAAGGCTGGTCTGGCCGGCGATTTGCGCGATCAACGCGTCACCGCTGTGGTTTCTTTGGACCTGGGACTCTCGCGCGGGATGACCGATGAGAGCCTTGCGGCACTGCCGGTGCCGGTGCTAGTTATCGCTGCCGGCGCACCGTCGGTGGAACTGCCTGCTCAGTTGGAGTCCGCCAACCTGGCCACACGCCTGCCCCAAGCGTCCAGCCGCTATGTCGAGATCAGTGACGCCAGCCATTTCAGCTTCTTGCCGATTTGCAAACCAGGTGCAGTGGCATTGCTCGAAGAGGACATTCCTGGCGATGGCATCATTTGCGAGGATGGCGACAATGCTCGCCCGCGCGAGGTAATCCAACAGCAGGTTACGTCACTGATCAGCGAGTTTTTGACGCAGTCCGCGAACAACAAAGTGGACCTCTAGGATTGCTGGCACTCGGCAACTCAGCAGACCTGAAATTTGCGTAGGAGCGCAATTTTTGTGTCGAATCCAGCCACCTATTACGATCAAAAACGTTTTTACGCAGCCTCGGCGGATTCCTGCCTATTCTCAACGGAGGGGATGATCAACAACGTTCGAATTCAGGAGGTTTACCATTCCGTATGCGGCTCTGAATTACTTGCAGACCGACAACGTGCTGACATCTAAAAACTCCCGAGCTCGATTCCACCGAACGCCATAACTAGCTGATTTGTTTATAGTTACTAGTTGGGGTACGCCGAGTTTTCCAGCGAACTCCAGATGCCCGAAAAACCTACTCTCGCCGAAACATACCGTTCGTCTGGTGCCGCACCATACGCAACACCGAAGAAGGCCCACCGAAAGGTGGGCCTTTTTTGTTTGCGTCTTGGAAAGGTCGCTCACCGCGGGACAGCGCTTGCTCCCGGTGGCGTTTTCGCTGTCACACATGCACCAGCCATTCGGGTGCCATCTGTTATGCGAATAGCAGAAAGGCCACTCCTGACCCAAACGTCAACTTCGGCAACATCAGCCTGCTTATCCTAAAGCTGTCGTGGTCAACTGATCCCAGTCAGCCTCGCGTAAAATTTTGAGTTTGCCCACGTTCGCGCGCGTAATGAGCCCAGCAACCAGCGTCGATGGAAGGGCCCGATCTGCAACGTGCTCATTTGAAACAAACAGGTAGTCCAAGAACCAACCGGTTTCTGCCGGAACACCGCCAAGAATACGAATTCGGTCCCAACACGTCGTTCGCGTACCAGAAATGAACTTACCCGTAAGGGCCACCAAGCTATCGACGAGCGAGGCATCCTTTGGGACAGTGTCAAAGAGGCCTTGATAGACATCTCCAAACAAAGGGTTCGTAAGCACCCTGGATTGTTATGTACCCCTCACCAAAAGCAGCTCGCACTGCGTCTGTCGGCTTATCTAGAAGGGAGGTTTCCGGGCGTTCGTACTGGTCCCGCATAGCCAGCAAACGCCAGATCTCTTTCATATCAGGCTTCGGGGTAGACATTTTTAATCCATCAGATGGCTACCGGCTGTTTGCCAGAAGCAAAGTCATGTAGCACAAGGCGCGTACATAATTAAGGACTCATAAGCCTCTCACACTCATCCCCTGCGCTTCTATCATCATTTGGTTGGTGGCAAGCTCAACGAGCTCAGGAAAAGTATCCTCATAAAAATCTCGGCTCCGTTTTAAACTCATGCATCTTTGATTTTTCGTTAATTCCAAAGTTAGCGTCAACGACGCTTTACAAATACTTTGATTTCTCCTGAACCGGTAGTAGATAAATATTCTTCATCTTTAAGAATATGGATTTTTTTCAGGGCCGTAGTGATGCTGGCTGCATTAATAGAAAGCTCATATTTCTTAGCAAGACTGGTAAGGGAAGATCCTTTCTTATCGGTCATCATGATCTCCTCAATCGCTTGAACGGATTCCAGTTTTTTACATCTCGGATCGATCCCACTGCGCAGACAGTCAATTAAAGCGCTGTTTGTAGTCTCAAGCTCATCAACAGCTCGCATCTTATGTTCTTCATCCAGCTCGTAAAAACGAATGTGGGCGTATCCATGCTCACCCTTGGAAGATCGAAGAATCATCACAGCCTTTAAATCTGTGGCTAAAGCGTCTTTCCAACTGCTGCTAGTCAGTGGGGTATTGAAGATTAGTGAGTTTTCAGAAGAACTGGACTGCAAACACTTCAGAGAGGCGCGCGGTGCCCTCGCGCACCATGAAAGATTTAGGCGGATGCAATTCACAGTTCGCACATTTTGCGAGGATACAGAACAACCTCAACGCTGCCTGTCGATAAATCCTCTACAGGCCCTTCATGCAGCAGCCGACCACTCTCCAATGCGTACAGGAAAATTCGGCCACCATTGCCTGCCTCACGCTTAGTAATTTTCGTGACCACGTCGAACCGATAATATCCGATCCATTCATCATTAAGACTGCAATTCTGTTTGATCGCAGGGGTAAGCCTGAGGCCTTGTCTTGACAGGCTTTTGACCTTCGCTACTGCTCACTATCCGGGGATCTATCATGACAAACCAACAGCGGTCGGCTTTCTTCGCGTATGAGCGCCAACCAGCGCGCAAAGGGGCCGATGATTTATCTGTCGCCCCGGCGCGCACGTCTGAAGCCGTTAATACCCAAACAGCGACTTGCTCTCCAGATATTCTTCAAACCCCAACTCCCCCCACTCACGCCCATTACCCGACTGCTTATAGCCACCAAACGGCGCGGCCTGGTCGGCCCGGGCGCCATTGAGATGGACCATGCCGGTGCGCAATTGCCGCGCAACCCTGCGGCTGCGTTCGAGGCTGGTTGAGGTGACGTAACCTGACAAGCCGTAAGGGCTATCGTTCGCGATGGCTATCGCCTCGGCTTCGCTGTCGTACGGCATGATCGCCAGAACCGGGCCGAAGATTTCTTCCCGCGCCACCAGCATGTCCGGGGTGACGTCGGCAAATACTGTAGGTTGCACGTAGTAGCCGCGCTCAGTCCCTTGTGGTCGTCCCAGCCCTCCGGCGATCAATCGCGAACCCTCGGCGATGGCTTGGGCGATCATGGCCTGTACCCGTTCGAATTGCAGGGCATTCGCCACGGGGCCGATGGCGGAGGTCGGGTTACTGTCGTCGAAGCACACCTGCGCCAGCACTTCCCGGACGATATCAATCACCGCCTGTTGTTGCGCGCGCGGTACTAGCAGGCGCGTCGGCGCATTGCACGACTGGCCGCTGTTACGGATGCACGCCTGTACCCCGTGGCGCACCGCGCTAGGCAGGTAGGCGTCGTCGAGCAGGATATTCGCGGATTTGCCGCCCAGCTCCTGGGAAACACGCTTCACTGTATCGGCCGCCGCCTTGGCCACTGCGATGCCGGCGCGGGTCGAACCGGTAAACGACACCATATCCACCTCGGCATGGCTGGCCAGCGCAGCGCCAACCCCTGGCCCATTACCGTTGACCAGGTTGAACACCCCCTTCGGCACCCCAGCCTCATGCAGGATTTGCGCGACGATATATGCCGACAACGGCGCGCACTCACTTGGCTTGAGTACGACGGTGCAGCCCACCGCCAGGGCGGGTGCGAGCTTGCAGGTGAGTTGATTGAGTGGCCAGTTCCAGGGGGTGATCAGGGCGCACACGCCGATAGGCTCACGCACCACCAGCGTCTGGCCCAGGCGCCGTTCGAAGCGGTACTCGCGCAGCACTTCCAGCGCCTGCGCCAGATGGCCCAGGCCTGCCGGGACATGAGCGCTTCGGGCCAGGGAAAGCGGCGCGCCCATCTCCAGATGAACCGCCTCGATCAACGCCTCGCTGTGGCGTTTGTAGGCTTCGATGATGCGCTGCAGCAAGTCGATACGTGCCTCGAGCGAACTCGCGGCGAACTCCGGAAAAGCCTGCCGGGCCGCGCCGAGCGCACGGTCTACATCGTAAGCGTCGCCCAGGATGATGCGCGCAACCCCCTGCTCGGTGGACGGATTGACCACTGTCTCGACGGTTTCGCCGTGAGGTTTGACCCAGGCGCCGTCAATGTAGAACTCAAACAAATCGTACATGCCATCGACTCCCTTCAGGCAACCTGATTCAAGGCACCCGTCAAGGTGTCGAACACCTGGGCGATCTCCTGCTGGCTGATCACCAACGGCGGTGAAATCACGATGGTGTCGCCCGAACCGCGCACCAGTACGCCGTGCTCAAAGCACCACTGCGCAACTTCACTGCCACGCGCGCCGGCGGCACCGGGGCGCGGCTCGAGTTCGACGGCGCAAAGCAAACCGATGGTGCGTACGTCCAGCACCGGACCCACACCCCGCTGCGCCAGCGCGGCCGACTGCCAGGTCCCGCTGACCGCGTTGACGTGTTGATTGATGCCCAGTTCGCGATGCACCTCGATGGTCGCCAACCCGGCCGCACACGCCAGCGGATGCGCCGAATAGGTGTAGCCGTGCATCAGCTCGATGACGTTCGCCGGCCCGGCCATGAACGCTTCGTACACCGCACCGCTGACCAGCACGCCGCCCATGGGCACGGCGCCGTTGGTCAGGCCTTTGGCGGTGGTGATCAGGTCTGGCGTTACGCCGAACGCCTGCGCGGCGAAGCTGGCGCCGACGCGGCCAAAACCGGTGATCACTTCGTCGAAAATCAGCAGCACACCGTGCCGGGTGCAGATCTCGCGCAAGCGTTGCAGATAGCCCTGTGGCGGCGGGTACACCCCGCCGGACCCCGTCACCGGCTCCACGATCACCGCGGCCACAGTGCTCGGATCCTGAATGTCCAACAGTTGTGTCAGCGCGTCGGCGTAACATGCGCCCTGCTGCGGTTGCCCGGCGCTGAAACGCATACCCACGTCGTAAGGCAGCGGCAGGTGTGACACCTCGCCCAACAACGGACCGAAGTCACGCTTCTGCCGGCCGATACCCGACACCGACAGCCCACCGAAACCCATACCGTGATAGCCCTTGGCACGCCCGATAAACTTGGTACGGCGGCTGTCGCCGCGGGCCTGGTGATACGCCCGGGCAATCTTCAACGCGGTGTCGACGGCCTCGGAACCTGAGTTGGTAAAGAACACCTGTTCCATGCCGGCCGGGCTGATGTCGATCAGGCGCTCGGCCATCTCCAGGGCGTGGGGGTGGCTCATCTTGAATGACGAGACAAAGTCCAGGCGCCCCGCCGCCTCGCGAATGGCCTCGACAATTTTCGGCTGGCCATGCCCGGCATTGACGCACCAGAGCCCCGCCATTGCATCGAGTACACGACGCCCATCGGTGGTGGTGTAGTACATGCCGTCAGCACTGGCAAACATCATCGGTTGCTGCTGGAACGGGCGCATCGGGGTAAACGGTGCCCAGAACGCGCCACACTCGGAACCTCTCGGGTTGGAAATATCGTTCATAGCGACTCCTGCAAAGCTGTTCTTGGATGGCCGGTCAGCGTCGGGCGCTGCAACGGGCCTGCGTTAACGTTGACGCTGCGGTCCACATACAACATGCCGCGTTCAATACGGCAGCTGACACGGTCACAAAACGCCATCTCGACAAACTGCCAGGTCATGCTTAATACCCCGTCGTCGGTCCAGCGCGCCTGCGCCACCACAGGGGTGAGTTCCGGCTGGTATTGGTGATGCAGATAATGGCCGGTCATGCTGGTCTGGCTTTCGATGTCGTTGGTCAGCCCGGCGCGAATGCAGTGGGTGCCACGGGGGTCGGTGAGGTAGAAGTCGCAATGGTCAGTGCCCAGCGCCAAACGTATTTCGCTGACTTGATCTTCGTTGGCCTCCACCACAAACGTGCCGCTGAACTCGGCGTGACGCGGCGAAGTCGACGCCCCTGAGAGGGACGGCCGCCGCTGGCTTGCCAACAGCACCGCCAACTCGGCATCCGCCGCGCCGTCGGCGGGCACACCCAGCGTCGGCAACAGATGTTCCCAGAGCAGGCTGTGCAAACGCCGCTCGCCCAAGGGCAGCCCGGCGGTAAACGCAATCACCGTGTTATGGCGTGGCAAGACGATGCACTGCTGGCCAAATACCCCGGAGGCGTAGTAGCCACCGTGCAGGGTCATCCACCACTGATAGCCGTATCCTTCGCGGCGCGTGACCCCTGCGTCGCTCGAGTCGCGGCCCTGGTAGCGCTTGCCGTCGAAGGCACCCATCCATACATCATCGACATGCCCACGGGTGGCTTCGGCCACCCATTCCCGGGACAGCAACTGCTGTCCTTCCCAGTTGCCTTGTTGCAAGTGCAGCACACCGAACTTGAGCAAGTCCTCGGTGCTGCAACTCAGGCCATTGCCGCCAGTGTTGAAGCCACCAGGTGCAAGGTCCCACTCGATGGCACCCATGGCCATGGGTTGGAAGATACGTGCGTTGCACAACTCAAAGGCCGTCTGACCGCTGACCACGCTGACAATCGCCGAGAGCATGAAACTCGAGGCGCTGCTGTAGATAAACTTCTGCCCTGGCGGGTCTTCAACCGGTTCATCGAGGAACAGCTTGACCCAGCTTTCACTGCGCCCACGCCAGGCCCCGCCGGAAATGCCCTGGCGATGGCCGGTGCGCATGGTCAGCAAATCGCGCACGGTCATGGCTGCCAGGTTTGCGCTGATAGGTACCGGGCAATCTGCGGCAAAAAAGTCCACCACCTTGGCGTCCAGCGACAGCACGCCGTCATCCACCAACAGCCCGATGGCCATGGATACCCAGCTTTTGGTGACCGAATGCTGAACATGCAACCGCTCGGCGCGATAAGGCGCCCAAAACGCTTCGGCCACCACTGCACCGTCGCGGTACAGCATGAAACTGTGCAACTCCAGGCCCGCAGCGTTCACCGCATCAATGAAATCACTTACGCCACGCGCCGATACGCGTTGTTGGCTGGGCAGTGCCCGCCGCAACGGCAAACTCGTCATCTGATCTATCCCCTCATTTCCACTGCCTTAGCGTGCAACAGGCTGACCCTGTTGCACGCCGTTACTGCTACCAGAGCGCCACGGTGTAACCCAGGATCACTCGGTTTTCATTGGTGTCACGGGCGAAGTTGCTGGTGGCGCTGGCGTTCTGCCAACGCAGCGACACATCCTTGAACGTACCGCTCTGCACCACGTAGCCGAGACTCAAGTCCCTCTCCCACTCGCGCCCTTCGCCGTTGAAGCCGATGACCTTAGCGTTGTCGCCCTTGGCATAACGCGTCGAGAACAGCAGGCCCGGAATGCCCAGCGAGGCGAAGTCATAGTCATAGCGGGCATGCCACACGCGCTCGCCGGTCTGGGAGAAGTTGGCCAGTTGATACTCGGTGAACAGGTAGGTATTGGTACCGTCCACATAAGTGAACGGCGTCGAGCCGTATTGCGCCTGGTAACCGCCGCTGAGGTTGTGACCGTAGAGGCCGTAACCGATACGGGTACTTAACGCACGGTTATCCACCTTGCCGGCCAGGGCCGCACCGTCTTCACTGGCGTTGAAGTAACGGATGTCGGTCTTGAACGTACCGGGGCCCCACTTGAAGCTATTTTTCAAACCCAGGTAGTGCTGTTGGTAGAGGCTTTCGAGTTGCGCGTACTGATAGGTAACGAACGTGGTTGGCGTGAGCTTGTACTCGCCACCGGCGTAGCGGAACTCATCACTTTTGGCGCTGCTTTTGTAGGCACCGTACTGGCTGGTAAGGCCCATGTCCTCGTAGTGGGTCGATTCGCGTTGCTTGACCTGGTCCAGTTGGCCCACGGTCAGGGTCAGCTTATCGATGTCCTTGGAGGTGAGCGCTGTGCCACTGAAGCTCTGCGGGAACAGACGGCTGAGGTTTGGTTGCAGGGTGGGTAAGTCAGGCACCATGTAGCCCACGCGCAGCTCGCTTTGGGCCATGCGCGCCTTGCCGGTGATGCCGAGTTTGGAGTAGTTGTCATGAGCACGGCGTGCGTAGCTGGGAGCGCCCGGCTCGGCTACGCTTGAGCGCGCCAGCAGCCCGGTGCCCGAGTTGTCCGGACTCGAATCAAGCTTCACGCCCAGCATGCTGACCGCGTCCAGGCCAAAGCCTACCGTACCGTCGGTAAAGCCCGATTCGAGCTTGAGGATAAACCCCTGCGCCCATTCGGCGCGCTTGTTCTGCCCGCTGGACTCGCGGTAGTCGCGGTTGAAGTAATAGTTCTTCAATTCAAACGAGGCCTTGCTGTCGGCGACAAAGTCGGCCTGGGCAAACAAGGGCAAGAAACCGACGCCCATGACGCTGGCACTGGTGACAACTTTGTTGATGCGGTTATTCATGTGGAGGTTCCTGGCAGACAGGTTGAGTGGGGTTGTTTTTGTTTTCTTCGGCCATGGCTTCGCCCGCTTCGCCAATCACCGATTGACGAAGGGTTGGGGTTCAAAACATGGCCTGGGGTGCAGCAGTACCTAAATCACACCGGCACGGAGGCGGTAACTGCCATCCGCACGTTTCTCCAAGGGACTGGCCGCTGCGAGCAGCCGACGGGTATAGGGATGTTGTGGGGTGTCGAAAATGGAGTCGCGCGGCCCCATTTCAACCACTTCGCCCTGATTCATCACCGC
The DNA here is from genome assembly GCF_049898225.1 of Pseudomonas sp. DSP3-2-3. NCBI lineage: Bacteria > Pseudomonadati > Pseudomonadota > Gammaproteobacteria > Pseudomonadales > Pseudomonadaceae > Pseudomonas > Pseudomonas sp. DSP3-2-3. The sequence continues at coordinate 82,671 of NZ_JAFCXH010000025.1, forward strand.
CACGCGATGAGCGATGCGCTCCACTGCCGACAGGTCGTGGGAGATGAACAGGCAGGCGAACCCGTATTGGCGTTGCAAGCGCTCGAACAACTCAAGAATCTGCTTTTGAATGGTCATGTCCAACGCCGAAATCGGCTCGTCGGCAATCACCAGCTTGGGCCGCCTGACCAGCGCCCGGCCAATCGCCACGCGCTGGCGCTGGCCACCGGAGAGTTGATGGGCAAAGCGCTCACAGAACTGATCTGGCAAGCCGATGTCAACCAGGGTCTCGGTGACCCGCTGGCGTTTTTGCGCGGCCGTCAGCCCCGGCTCATGGCGCAGCGGCTCGGCAATGATCTGGCCGACAGTCATGCGCGGATCGAGGGAAGAATACGGGTCCTGGAAAATCATCTGGCATTGCAGGCGGTGTGCACGGTTGGCTGCCTTGAGTATATCCACGCCCTGGAACAGGATGGCCCCGGCGCATGGGGTGACCAACCCGACCACTGCACGCCCGAGGGTGGTTTTGCCCGAACCGCTGCCACCGACCAAGGCCAAGGTCTCACCCTGTGCGATGCTCAGGTTCACCGAATGCACCACGCGCTTGGGTACGCTGCGCCCCCAGAAACTGCGCGGCCCCGGGTGTTCGATGCACACATCCCGGACCTGCAACAACGCGTTGTCGGCGACCGGTAGTGGCACCAGCTCGCCGCGCCGTGGCAGCGCTTCAAGCAACTGCCGGGTGTAGTCGGCCTTCGGCGCGAACAGGATGTCTTCGATACGGCCCTGCTCCACCGCCTTGCCCGCACGCATCACCACCACCTTGTGGGCATAACGCGCCACCAGGGACAGGTCGTGGCTGATGAACAAAATCGCGGTGCCTTGCTCGCGCGTCAGCTCCAGCATCAACTCGATCACGTCCAGTTGTGCCAGGCAATCGAGCGCCGTGGTTGGCTCGTCAGCGATCAGCAGCGCCGGACGCAGCAGCATCACCGAGGCCAGCATGATGCGTTGGCGCATGCCGCCGGAGAACTGGTGCGGGTAGGACCCCAGGCATTTCTCGGCATCCTTGATACCGATGCGTTGCAGCATGGCGCTGCAGCACTCGCGGATCGTCGCCGCATCCAGCGCGGTATGCAGTTTGAGCGCCTCGCTCATCTGCTGGCCAATCGTCAGCGCGGGGTTGAGCGAGACCATTGGTTCCTGGAACACCATGCCGATCCGCGCACCGCGCACTTCACGCATCGCCTTGGCATTGCCACTGTCCAGCGGTTCGCCCTGGAAGGTGATGCGTCCACCACACACCTGCATCGGTGCCGGCAGCAAGCCAATGGCAGCGCGTGCGGCCATGGTCTTGCCGCTGCCCGATTCGCCTACCAGTGCGACGATCTCGCCAGGCGCCATGGTGAAGCTGAAATCATCGACGGCCAGCGGACCGTCTGCACCGACGCGAATCTGTAGATTTTCAACGGCCAGTAATGGCACTGGAACGTTCATGCTCATTTCCTCATGCGCGGGTCGAGACGATCACGCAAGGCATCGCCGAACAGATTGATAGCCAGCAACGTCAGGCTGATAAAAATGCCCGGGAAGATCCCCAGCCACGGCGCCGTCGAGATGTAGGTGCGGCTCGCCGAGAGCATGCTGCCCCAGGTCGCGGCCGGCGGCGGTACGCCCAGGCCAAGGAAGCTCAGCGCACTCTCCGAGAGCAACGCCCAGCCGAACATGCTGGTGCCCAGCACACACAGCGGCGCCAGGCAGTTGGGGGTGATATGGCGGAACATGGTGTATAGCTCGGAGTTGCCGATCACCCGAGACGCCTCGATGAACTCCAGCTCACGCAACGACAACACACTGCCCCGCACTACCCGCACCACTGACGGGGTATAGGCAATGCCCAGGGCGAGCACGATGCCGTACTGGCTGGCACCAATGATTGCCATGATGCCCAGGGCCATCAGAATGCCCGGAAACGCCAGCAGAGCATCGTTGAGCATCATCAGCACGCGGTCGGTCCAGCCGCGCAGATAACCGGCAAGCATACCGATTACCGTGCCGCAGATAACCGCCACGCTCACCGAGAGCAGACTGATCCACAGGCTGGTGCGTGCACCAATGATCAATCGACTGAACACGTCACGGCCGAATTCGTCGGTGCCCAGCCAGTGCACAGCATTTGGCGCGTGCAGGCGCGACAACAGGTCCAGCTTGAGCGGGTCATAAGGTGTCCACACCAAGCCGAGCAACGCCAGCAATACCAGTGCCGCGAGTAGGCTGCCGCCAATCAACGCATTCAACGGCGGGTAACGCCGGGCACGTCGAGGCTGGGTATCCAGCCCTGTCGGCAAGGCAGGAGTCTTGAGGTTCATAGCTTCACCCTTGGATCGAACAGCGGATACAACAGATCCACCAACAGGTTGACCAACACATAGATGCAGGTGACCAGCAGCAGGCAACCCTGCAGCACCGGGTAGTCACGGGAGAAGATCGCATCGACCATCAAGCGGCCAATACCGGGCAAGGTGAACACGGTTTCCAGTACCGCAATGCCGCCGAGCAAATTGCCGAGAATCAGGCCAATCAAGGTCCAGGTGGGCGCAAACGCATTGCGCAGAGCGTGTTTCCACAGCACCGCCCCCTCCGACAACCCTTTGGCCCGCGCATGGGCGATGTACTCCAGGCGCAACACTTCGATGGTGCTGGCCCGCGCCATCCGGGCAATGGCGCCGAACTCCACCAGGGTCAGGGTGATGATCGGCAGCACCACATAGGTCACCGCTTTCATCGGGTCGCTGGCAAAGCCGACGTAACCGATCACCGGCAACCAGCCGAGCTGAATGCCAAACACATAGAGCAACAACAAGCCCAACCAGAAACTCGGCACCGACAGCAGCAACGTCGCCGTAGCCACCAGGCCCAAGTCCAGCGCACTGTTTTGCTTCCAGGCCGCGAGCAAACCCACCGGCACCGCGAGCAGGGTCGCCAGTAACACCGCGACGAGCACCACTGTGGCGCTAACGCTGAATCGTTCGATCAGCAACTCCAATACCGGCTGGCGGCTGCTGATGGACATCCCGAGATCGCCACTGAGCACCGACTTGATCCAGATCAGGTACTGGGTCACCACCGAGTGGTCCAACCCCAGGCTGCTGCGCATGTCGGCAAGGCTTTGCGGGTCGGCCATGTCGCCCAGCATCAGCAACGCCGGGTCGCCGGGGATCAGGCGAATCAAGGCAAATACAATCACCGAGATCAACAGCAGGGTCGGCACCGCCATGCCGAGCCTGTGCAATATGAATCGAAACATAGCGGTACGCCTTACTTGGAAGTGTCGGCCAGCTTCACGCCCCACAGGCGCGGTTTGGCAACGGGCCAGGAGCGATAACCTTCAACACGCTTGCCCATGGCGCCGATGGCGGTACCGTTGTAGATGACCACCATCGGTACATCCTTGAGCATCAAGGTGTGTAGCTTGTCGAACAGCGGCTGGCGCTTGGCGGGGTCAACCTCACGCTGGGCCTCGCGCAATATCGCCAAGGCTTCGGTGTTGTCCCAGACCTTGCGCGGCTCCTTCTGTTTGTCGCCGATCACTGATTCGTAGCTCTGCGCCGCATCGAAACGCCCCGAATAAGAGAACGACATCATCTGGTAGCTGCCGGTCTGGTAGCGCTCCAGCTGCGTGCCCCACTCCAGGGTTTCCATCTCGATATTCAGCCCCGCCGCCTGAGTCATCGCCTGGCTGAGCAACCCCATGTCGAACATCTGCGGGTACCGTTTGTTGACCAGCATGCGAATTTTTTCGCCGCCGTAACCGGCTTCTTTCAACAGGCGCCGGGCCTCGTCGAGGTTGTAGGTGTAGCCCTGGTGCGCGGTGTCGTCGTAGTACGGGCTGGCGGTGGGGATGACCGAGTTGTTGACTACCGACAAGCCATCGGACAAGGCCGCCACCATCTGTGCGTAATCCAGGGACAGCGCCACCGCGCGACGAATGCGCACGTCCCTGAGCAACGGGTCACGGGTCTGGAACAGCAGGCCGCTGATGGTCATGATCGGGCTGACCTGGATCTGCAGATTCTTGACCTGCTTGAGTTGTGCGGCGTCCATCGCCGTCACGTCCGGCAGCAGGTCGACGCCACCCGAGAGCAGCGCGGCCTTGGCCGAGGCCGAATCGGGGATCACCTCGAAACGCACCTTGTCGACAAACGCCTGCTTGTTGCCGGTGTACCCGTCCGCCTCGGCCTCGGCACGCGGCGTGTATTCCTTGAAGCGATCCAGTTCGACATACTGGCCCTTCTGCCATTTGCCCAGGATGAACGGCCCGGTGCCAATCGGTGCACGCCAACTGCCATCGGCGGCCAGGGAGTCCGGGTGCAGGATGCCGCTGCCGGCACAATCCGGGCGAGCCATCGCGGCGAGGAACAAGCCGTTGGCCTGGTCCAGCGTGAACACCACGGTTTTCGGGTCACGGGTGGCGACATCGACAATCTTGGCTGCGCCACGCCCGTCGAACTCCGCCAGACAACGCCACTGGGTCTTGGGGTCCAGGTAGCGCAGCCAGGTCCATTGCACATCCTTGGCCGTCAACAGCTGGCCATTCTGGAAGTGCACGCCGTCTCGCAGGCTGAAGGTGTAGCGCAGGCCGTCCGGCGAGACAGCGACGGCACTGGCCAGCATCGGCGCGATGCTGGTGTCTTCGCGATACGCCACCAGCCCTTCGACGATATGCATCATCACCGCATCAGTATTGTCGTCACGGTTGACGCCCGGGTCGGTGCTGCGGATATCACCATTGAGACCAACGCTGATGACCTTGTCTTGCGCGACGGCCATGGAAAAAGTGCACGCCGACATCGCGACGGCCAGTGCCGTCTTTACGTAACTATTCACGGGAGAAAGACTCCTTGAAGAAATTTTCCGGTCAGTGGCGAGGGCCAAGGCAGGACCGGCATCAGAATGAGTGAATCCTTGGTTATTGTTATACGGCCTGTTCTGAGTACATCTACCAGCGGTGTATCAGCCAAGGCTGCGCTTGCGGCGCAACACCTTGGCGAAGAAGTCCTGGGCAGCCGGCATGGCCTTGATGCCCTGGTGCGCGACGTTGGGCAACAGGTCGAAGTGCACGTGCACGCCGGCGGCTTCGAAACTCGCCTTCAAGCTGGCCAGGCGCTCCGGGCGCGTGCGTCCGGCAGCGTTGGCACCGGCCATATAGTGTTTGCCCCCTTCGCGGTGGGTGATTTCCCAGGTTTCGAGGTCTGAATCGCCGACCACCATGTGCACCGGCAGTTGCTGCAAGGCTTGCAGGTTCAACGGTTTGCCAAAGCGCGTCGCGAAGTCCCGCACGCCGACCCACCAGTCCTGCTCGGAATCCAGCAAGGTCACCGAGCCCGGCGCACCGATGGACGCCGCCCAAAGTTTCTCGGGGTGCAGGTAGCAGAACCGGTGGGTGAATTGCCCGCCGCCGGAATAGCCGAACAGCGCAAAGGTATCGAAGAGACGACCGTAGCGCTTGCCGACGCTGGCGATCATGTCGAGCAACACTTGGTCGTAACGGATATCGCCCTCGACCAGCTGCTTGTAGCCATCGCCGTTGCTGTCACCCAGCACGCCGACCGGGAACAGTGGCGACAGGATCACACAATCGTTCCAGCGGCCAAATTCCGCAAAGCCATTGCGATAAATCTCCATCGCACGGGTTGAGCCATGCAGCGACACCACCAGGTCTACTGGCCGGGAGCTGTCTTCGATAGTTTCGGGCACATAGAGGGTGTAGGCAAAACGGCTGTCCTCGTGGTGTGAGTACACCGTGGTAGCGCCGAGGTGATACACGTTTTTGGCCGCACGCAAGGCCGCGTCGATGGGATTGGTATCTGGATTGCTCATGTGGAAAGTTCGCCGAGTCAGTTCGGACTTGAGTATTGGTCGGGCGCTATAAAAAGAAAAACTAATTAAACTTTATCCAGGGCAAACAAAACCTTTACGATTAAGCTCTACCCATGGCTGCGAGCCACCCATGAGCAACATTCGTTTTTTCAAGACGTTTATCGCCGTCGCCGAGTACGGCAGCTTTGCCGCCGCTGCCGACCGCGTGGCACTGACCAACGCCGCCGTCGGCCAACAAATGCGCGCACTCGAAGAGGAAATGCGCCGCCCGCTGTTCGACCGAAGCCAGCGGCAGGTCAAGCTGAGCCGCGATGGTGTGTTATTGCTCCCCAAGGCCAAGCGTCTGCTGGCGGACTACGAGCAAATGATCGCCGAAGCCCTCGACGGCGAAGCCATGGAGGGCGAAGTGTCGATCGGCGGCATTACCTCAGGCATGGGCCTGCTCGCCAATTGCCTGGTGCAACTGAAAAAACTGCACCCCCGCATATCGGTGAACCTGATGACCGCCCGCTCCGAGGAAGTGGTCAACCTGATACACGCCGCCAAGCTAGACGCCGCCTTGCTGATCGAGACGGCGCGGCAAAACTTCAATGGTTTGAGTTGGACCCTGCTCTACAACGAACCGATCGTCATGCTCGCCAATGCCACACAGACCGCCGGCATCAACGACGCAGTGGAGTTGCTGAGAACCCAGCCGTTTATTCGCTACGACAGGTCCACGGCAGTGGGTCGCAAGGTGCAGTCGATCATCAAGAGTGAATCGGTCGAACCGCTGGAGATCCTGGAACTGAACTCGATCATCGGAATCGCCGACCTGGTGCGCCAGCAAGTCGGGGTGGCGATTGTGCCGCTGCTGAAAAATTTCGACTGGCACAAAGACCCAAGCCTGCGGGTGCTGCCGTTGCCGGGCGACCTGGCAGTACGCCGGGTGGGGATATTGGAACAAGGCACCAAAAGTGCGATTACCGGGGAAATTCGCAAGTTGCTGATGTCGGCTGTGGCAAGGTAATCCTTCCCTTAGCGTGGTCCATTAGTGTCTGTCATCGGGAAAAGCCGTGAACTGCGCCCCTGTCTCTCTGGAAGAACTTCCCGCACTTGCGGAGCAAGCACTTTTCGCCCCCGAAATGCCGTTGACTACTGGCCATTCAGGGCCAATGCGGCCGTTCGCAACAGGCCGCAATTGGCAGTCTGCGGCCTGTCGCCACGGCACGGCAGTTTTTGTCTAATTCCTGCCTATTCTCTATGGAAGGGATGATCGACAACGTTCGAATTCAAGAGGCTTACCATTCCGTATGCGGCTCTAAATTACTTGCAGACCGACAACGTGCTGACATCTAAAAAATCCCGAATTCGATTCCACCGAACGCCATAACTAGCTGATTTTTTATAGTTACTAGTTGGGGGACGCAGAATTTTTCCAGCGAACTCCAGATGCCCGAAAACCCTAGTCTCGCCGAAACATACCGTTCGTCTGGTGCCCGCACCATACGCAACACCGAAGAAGGCTCACCGAAAGGTGGGCCTTTTTTGTTTGGGTGTGTCCCGTCCGGCGAAGTTACTTGGGCCCGATTGTTCCTAAGGTTATGCGTAACAAATCTTATACCGACGTTAGACGTTCCCATATGCTTGCCCCCCGAGAAACATCATCGGTTACTGGAGGCCGCCCGGCAGCAGTCAGTATTGACGCAGGCCTGGTCGATTCCGTGAGTACGAGTCACTTTACTTGGTAAATCACCTACCGCTACCCGGCGGTAAACTGGATAGCGGTAGGTGCAGGTACTCCTCAAAAGGACCACGCGCATGGCATTCACCACCCTGATACTGGACGCTCCCGGCCCACCGCTGCTATTTGAGGAAGTCGACCGATTCCTTGAACTGGGCCTGCCCGTCACCCTGAATCTTCACTATTTCACCGACAAGCACACCATCAAGCGCCACTACGACGAGCGCATTCAATATGCCGAGATCAATTGCCACGACAAGCCCGCCTTCATCGCTGCGGTGACCCAAGCCGGCGGCTACAGCGTGTTAAAGACGCGCTTGAACATCCCACTCGACGGCGAACTAATCAGCGCCGCCGCCTCGCCCGCACTGACAACACCATTGCGCGCCATCGCCCAGGCAGGTGTAGGGCTTAACCATATCGACCGCCAAGAGGCTGAGCGCGCTGGCGTGACGATACTGAACACACCAGGCTCCAACGCCAGCGCCGTCGCTGAATATGTGGTGGCCCAGGCGTTGTTTTTATCCAGGGACCTCAGCCACTACAACGCCGAAACCCACAAAGGCCATTGGTCCAAGGGCAGTGTGGCTCCCGGCCAGGAGTTCTCCGAGCTGACGCTGGGGCTGGTGGGCACTGGTGGCATCGCCCAACAGGTGGCTCACAAGGCTCGGGCTCTGGGGATAAAGGTCATCGTCACCGGTTCAGAACGTTTTACGGATCAGGTCGCACGGGACCTTGGGCTGGAGCGAAGACAAACCCTCGAGCAGTTGCTGAGCGAAGCCAACGTTGTCTCGATCCACACGCCGCTCACAGCGATCACCCGGGGCCTGTTCGGCAGTACGGCGTTCAGCCAGATGCGCCAGGGCTCGATCTTGATCAATACCGCTCGCGGTGGCATCGTCGACGAGGACCAGTTGGCAACCTTCATGACCCGCTTTCCCGAGCATATCAAAGCGGTCGCCATCGATACCTTTGCCCAAGAAAAGGACTGCTTCAACTCGCCGCTGAGAAGCATCGCCAACGCGCAACTGACGCCGCATATCGCGGGCAACACCGCAAGGGCGATCAGGACGGCTTCACGTCAAATCGTCGACAAGATCCACGCATTCAGCACCGCTGCGAAATCACGGTAAGGCACCTAACCCGACGAACTTCTGTAAGTGGAACGTGGAAATCACGTATTGCTCCCGTCAGGCAAAGCGGCTAACAAAAGCTGCCCAAGGCGGTGCGGGCTAAGGAACGAGGAAAAAGAGAATGCCATCCTGTAACGAGCTGGATGGCGGTCGATCCTTCTCGCGAAGCCCCGCAAGCCGAAAGGTACTCCGTCCTAGCTGCACGTTACGGGGTTAGTATCGAGCCAACTCAAAAAGTCTTCAGAGCCGCTATAGAAGAAGTCGTGGCAAATCATCAAACCATCACGAGAAAGCACATTGAAATAGGCTGAAATGCATCAGATGGTGAATGCCCAACGAGCTTGCTGTTCAAGTGTAAGCATCCTATACCCGATTCGTCACAACAGCCCGAGCGGCTTCAGTTGGTAAGGTGCCCGGTTTAACTCATTGAGATGGATTTCATGCATTTATACGTCGTACGGCACGGGGAAACCTGGGCCAATGCCGAACAGCGCTACCTCGGTTCACTTGATCCAGGGCTGACCGAACTGGGGCGGCGGCAAGCTGAAGCGCTTGGCGAATACTTGCCCAAGAATCTTGATGCACTCGTCGTATCCCCTCGCATAAGGGCCACAGAGACTGCGAGGATCCTTAACCAAGGGCTGAAGCTAGGTGATCTGAGTCCAGTGGAATACAGGACTCAAGCACGGCGGGCATAGAAAGCGTCCAATTTTTGGGGGTCAGATCAATTTTAAGTGGGCACCAGTTCTAGCCTTTTAAGCGGGTATTTCATGCAGCCAACACGCCGTTCCTATTCCAAGGCTTTCAAGGCCCAGGTCATTCAAGAGTGTGCTCAGCCTGGCGCTTCGATTGCCAGCATTGCCCTCAGCCACAGCCTCAACGCAAACCCCGTCCACAAATGGATTCGGCAAGCGCAGTAAAGCACGGCAATGCAACCTGCATTTATTCCGTTACCCATGCAGCTGGTTGGAGCAAATTCGCAAGCTGCATCGTCGAATATCTGCGTTGAGATCCAGCACCCGCGCGGCACCGTCAAAGTGAACTGGCCAACTGAAAGTGCTGCTGCCTGCGTGACTTTTCTTCGAGACCTGCTGCGATGATTCGCATCGACTCCATTTGGCTCGCCACCGAGCCAATGGACATGCGTGCTGGCACCGAGACGGCGTTGGCCAGGGTGATCGCAGTGTTCGGTGCGGCGAAGCCGCACTGTGCTTATCTGTTCGCCAATCGGCGTGGCACACGCATGAAAGTTCTAGTGCACGACGGTTTCGGTATCTGGCTGGCAGCTCGCCGGTTGAACCAAGGTAAGTACCACTGGCCAAGCATTCGTCATGGTTCTGAAATGCAGTTGGATACCGAGCAACTTCATGCCCTGGTGTTGGGCCTGCCATGGCAACGCGCGTGTTTCGGCGGCGCGATCACACTGCTTTAAAGGCTGCCATTAGCCTATCGATTTATCGCCGCGAACTGCCCGTTCTGGCAAAATCCGGGGCATGACTTCTTCGCCCAATCTCGACCAAATGTCCCCCGACCAACTGCGTGCCTTGGCAGCGCAGTTGCAGTCGCAAGTCGACACCATGGCAAGCCCTGCACTATATCCAGTTGCTTTACGAAATCGAGAGCGAAGTACGCGACCTGGAGCCGGATTTACGGCGCCGGCGCGCATAAATGGGCATGATCCGTACGATTATCTGAAAGATGTGCTGACGAGACTACCGACGCAATGCGCAACCTGCGTACATCAACTGTTACCACATTTGTGGTCAGAATCCCGTCTGATACGGGAAGCCGTGCCTTCAGGTATGGATGGGCAGGGCCAACCCGAAAAGTACAAAAAACCCACCACAGACTTTATTGAATCGGCGCCCGGTTCGAGCTAACCAAGGCCTGACCCGGTGCGCAGCGCTGGCCACTAGATACTCAACGACGAACTCCACGACGGCGTAAGTCAGCGCGATGGCGGCCGTCTGCGCGATGATGCTTCTGTGGGGATTCAGGAATGGTGGGATAAACGCCGTGAATAGCAGCAGTGCCTTAGGGTTTGAAATGGCTGATACCAGCCCTTGGCGGAACAGTGACCAACGTCGCAAGGTTGTTGTGCCGGTCGAATCAAGGCTGACGGGTGCAGCCCGCCACAGCCCGAAGCCCAACCAGATCAGATAGAGCCCGCCGACAACCTTCAAGGCTGTGAACCAGGTGGCCGACGCCTGGATCAGTGCGCCCAATCCCAATGCGCAAAGCGAAAGCACGACTGCAAAGCCGAGCACGCCACCGGTGATAGTAAAAAGCGTTTTCCGACTCCCGTGAATAGCTCCATGGGTCAGCACCAATAACGCATTGGGCCCTGGTACTACCGCTATGCCGCAGCAGGTAAACAGATAGAGCAACCAGGTCTCAAATGGCATGATCAGATCCAGTATGTGTTGATTCAGACCAGCATCTTGCGGGTGAGCAGTCATCATAAAAAGCGCATAATTCACGTCGTAGCCATTCGATTAACGAATAGAGGTAACAGCGATGCCTGCCAGTGATTTGCAGATCGATTGGCTCAAGTGCTTCGTGGCAGTGGTGGATGCAGGTTCGCTATCTGGCGCAGCCCACGAGGTAAACAGATCGCAGTCCGCCGTCAGCATGCAGATGAAGAAACTGGAGGCCGCGCTTGGACGGCAGTTGTTGAGTCGTGGCCCGAGGCACTTTCAACTGACCGCTGACGGCCAGACACTGCTGAGCTACGCCCGTCGCATGCTCGCACTGCACGCTGAGACCCAAGCGGCTTTTCATAGTGAAGAGCTAACCGGACGAATCCGCCTTGGCGTCGCGGAGGACTACGCGGCAAAGTATCTCACTCCGGTTCTGAAGCGCTTTTCGCCGCGTTACGCAGGCGTGGAAATAGAACTGACCTGTGAACAGTCGACCACGCTTATCCCGCGTGTGCGAAGCGGCGATCTTGATCTTGCGCTGGTGTCCAGGGACTCGCCTCAAAGCGGTACATTTCTCTTCAAAGAACCCATGGTTTGGGTTGGCTCACCCCAGTTCGAACTGTGGAGGCGAGACCCGGTGCCTATCGCAGTCTACGAAAGTGAAAGCCTGGCTCGGCGTTATGCAGTGAACTCACTGACCCAACAGGGACGCGAATTCAAGGTGGTATACAACAGCTCCAGCCTTGCTGGCCAGGTGGCCGCAGTTGAGGGTGGGCTCGCTATTGCCGCAATCACTCAGTGCAGCGTGCAGGCCTCGCTTCACGTCTTAAGTAGCGAGCACGGCTTAGGAAACATTGAACCTATGGAAGTTTCGATTTTACGTAGCCGAGCCTCTCGCGGGTCTAAAGCGGTCAATAGCCTTCATGCTTTTATCATCAGCGCGCTAAGACTTCAGGCGTAGTCATCTGGTTTTGGGGCGGTAACAGGATGGAGGATGAGGTGGGGTGCATTAAGTCTTTCGCCATCGGCTAAACACCCTGATGCCGTTCAGGGCTTTGAAATGTTTGTGTCGTTGACACTCACGCCCACTTCAATTGAAAATGCCGCCCGAGGACTGCAATTGCGCATCTCTAGGCATGGGCTCCAGTAACGCCCCCCCAGAATTTGGCAGCAGAGATACTGGCACTCTCTGAAGTAGTGACGACAGGCTAGCCTGCCGGATCCTGAACCCACGGCCAGTGATGGCCCGGAGCTAAAGAATCGCTGCGACTACTCCTCATATATTTTAAAAGGCGCTCCTTGGAGCGCCTTTTTTATTGCGTGCTCAAAGGCCTCGCCACACGCCCGACCAAAGTGCCGTCCAACCTACGTTTTGGGTACCAGGTAACCACGTAATAGCCAAATCCACGACGCTCGTATCTCGGGTCCAGCACCAGAGAACCCGTCGGCGTTTTCATCACCGCCAAGCGATGATTCCCCCTCAGTTCGCGAAACTCACAATAGATCGGAGCCCCCGGTACGATCATCCGTGCAATATGAGCGGGCACACCTGCGATTTCCGTACAGCCAAATTTGGAAAGATCTTTCCGATGCGCCTCCCAAACATGCCTAACGCCATACCCTTTGTTATCGCCTTTGTGCACGCCTACTCGCAGGAAGATTTCACCGCCGGGGAGAGAGAATTTTGGCATTTCGGGAATGGTGCCGAAGCTGAGCACCCCGGATGGATGGGGGATTAAAACGTTTTCTTTTAGGTTGAAGAAATCGGACAAAAGACGATCCAGAACCGGGACGAGCTGCAGTTGGCAGGGCACGTATTGTGTCATGCACTCGAAATGGCCTGCCGAAGAACAGCGGGAAGAATTGTCTCTGCCTAATCGTTTTTTTTTACGAAATATGTAAGGGCTTCACTTCAGCTTTACGTGCTGAAGGACTTAAAGAGCCGACCGTGTAAGAAAAGGCAGATCATTTTGAAGGCAAGTTTCGTATGCGAGTAGGTCCTTGATCTTCAAATGATTCGAGCATTTTTCCGAAAGTCATGACTTCCTTTCTGGGGTATCTTCGCGCGTACCTACATCCCGCAGATCAGGAGAACGCCATATGCCGGCATTACCAAAAATAGAGATATTCAAAAGAGGAAAATTTTACGAGGTCCAATGGGACTATCAAGAAACACCAGAAAGCGAAGCACTGCATCGGAATAATGAGGTGCTGACTGCATTCATCGACGGTGCGCTGCACGCTCTGGATATCAGCGAAAGCCAAGTAAGCTGTGCTTCTGGCAGATGCGGCACAGTTAGAGGCATGGACGAGAAAACCGCGACAAAATTGGCGAAGACACTAGAGCACAAACTTTACCCACTGGTCATTCGTGAGCACGAACGCCTGAAAAAGGAGGCCGGCCGTCCGCCTCATCTGCGCCAAGACTACCTCGAGGTTGCGGATGCCGAATGAGCATTAACTCAGTCGGCTCCAACCAATGTGCTACCTCGTGGTGTTGGTGTACCTAACACCGACATCACCTGCTGCAGCGATGTCCATGATGCTGCCGCAGTGGACGAAATAGACTGCGCCTGACTGACACAGTCAGGCATGCCCTGGTTGCCTCATTGCAGCCTTCACGCGTCGTGGGAGCTCGCGTCGTAGTATCAAGTTATGCCACCTCTGTTCGCTGATCTCTTCAGAGGTACTCAGAAGGTCGGATCAGATCTGTTTGCCATTCGCCTGCCCTTCAAGCTTGGCTGATATTTCTCGCACCATTTCCCGTTGTGAAATAACTTCGTTGCTGAGCCAATCCTTCCAATGACTTTCGTGAGGATAATCCGCTATGGTAAGTAATATATACTCAAGCCAAAGCTGAAGATGGTCATTAGCAAGCGCAAGCGCTCCATTAGTAAATTGCATCACGTCACGCCCATGTGCCAATTCGTTTCTTATCCAGTAAAGCGACTTTCCTGAGGAGTTATCTACAAGGGGCCATAAACCAATAACTCGCGGAGGGAACGCATGCAGCAATGCTTCAGCCTTCTGCTTGAAGAATTTAGCTTTGATGGGTGTCCAGCGCTTTACCAGCCCTTCTAAAGCCGAGAATCTAGAAATAAAATCAGACTCAATGGTTGTATCTGTCGAAGGATTTAAGGAAAAAATGGCCAGCCGCACCGTGTCTTTATTTATATCATCTAAGTTAAGCCACCACGGAGAGATGTGTGCAAAGTACCGCTCTAGATCTTTAGCTGCAATTAAAGGCCCTGCGGCCTCTTCCTCAGTAGTTGCCCGCTGCCGCTGTAGAGGATTGCGCCCCCCCGTAGGTGCGAGGCGTGCGCCATCTGATTCATAACGACGACATTTATTGATCCGTCCGCGTCTGGTCCATTGGGTAACCAGACTTTTATGTCGCACAGATGTTTTTCACCACCGGGCGTGCAGAGGTATCCATCAAATTCATAGCTGGGCGCGTCGTTCACCGCAGACTTCCTTGATCTATAAATGGGAAGGAATGTTGGCACCACAGCAAAGTCTGAGATTAACTCACCTACCCGCAATACAGCCCCTCCCGACCGCGTCCATGCCCCCGAAACCCCACTCTCTAGCAACGAACCATCAGAAACATCCTTCAGCAACAAACCTACCGGCCTGTAAGACTCTTCTGAAATTTTCGAATATCCTCTGCACCGTCTTGTGCCTCGTATGACTGCGGAATACGCTCGTCGGGTCGCTGATCACAGCGACCGGTTTTGACAGACCGTATCAATCGAGGCGCAACACTCGCCAAGCAGTCAGCGGATCTTGTATCCGCAGGCTGTGCTATGGCGGCTGTCGTGGGGCACATTCGTGTGCGCCGGGTTCCTTGATTCCTGGTCTGTCAACCCGCGTGCAGCCGCCGCCCATTCTGATTGACAGCAGAGGGCGTCGGCTCAACCAATCAGGGAGATTCACCATGATCAGATCGACGCCTCATCCGCCTCAAACACCCATCACTCCAGACCCGTTGACCAATACCAATCTTGGTAACCTCAGCGTGTTCGCGGTCAGGCCCGACATCAAGGTTAAAGATGCGTTGGTTCTGGCGTCCGAATACCTGTGCTGCGCAGCTGCTACCGCATATGAAACAGCCGACAACATCACGCTGGAATTCCGGCCACTGGCTCGTTCGGTGTTGCATCAGATAGAAGCAGCTCGCGCGCTGGTGACCTTGCCCCTGAAAAACGTATCCCTTGCCAGGTGTCTCAATAGCCGCAAGGATACGACATGACTAAGTCCAAGACAGACCGCGTTAAATACACCCTCGAGTTCAAGCTTGAGGCC
>NZ_JAFCXH010000026.1:0-96442 GCF_049898225.1 Pseudomonas sp. DSP3-2-3
CACTCGACTCTGCTTTACGTAAGCCCGATGCAATACGAGAAGAACTGGCAAATGCAACAACCTTAGATACTCAACCCCGACGCCGGGTTAAGGGATACGTTTCTCGGGGGCAAGGTCAACCTTCGCGAGCAAGCTCGCTCCCACAAAAAGCCTTACCCTCTCGTTTGGGTTATCTCGCAATCCCATGCTTGCGCAATTTTCGATACAACGTGTTGCGGCTGATCCCCAACTGATGGGCGCAATGCGTCATGTGCCAGCGATGGGACTCAAGCGTCGAGATCAACGCGCTGCGCTCGGCATCTTCCAGCGGATGATCAACCACTGCCATCGCCACGACCGGCGCAGCGCCAAGACGAATGGCGGTCGGAAGATCGTCAAAACAAATCCGGTTCTCTTCACATAACGCAGCCAAAGTGCGCAACACCGTGCGCAGTTGCCTGACGTTACCCGGCCAGGCGAAAGCCAATAACGCCTGGCGCGCCGCGCCGTCCATCGTCAGTCGCTGTCCGGCGGATTCCTGCGCCAGCAGAAAGTCCAGCAACTGCGACTTGTCGCTGCGGTCACGCAAGGCCGGCAACGCCACTTCCAGACCGTTGAGCCGGTAATACAAATCCTCGCGGAAGCTGCCATCGGACACACGTTCCAGCAGGTTCCGGTGGGTCGCGCTGATAATTCGTACATCCACAGCTTGAGGTTCGCCGCCAATCGGCACCACCAGGCGATCTTCCAGCACCCGCAGCAAACGGGTTTGCAGAGCCAGCGGCATGTCGCCGATTTCATCCAGAAACAATGTGCCGCCGTCAGCCTGCTGCAGTTTGCCGCGCATGCCTTCCTTGCGCGCGCCGGTAAAACTGCCGCCGCGATAGCCGAATAGCTCGCTTTCGATGAGGCTTTCCGGGATCGCTGCGCAGTTCAGCGCGACGAACGCTTTGCTTGACCGCAGACGGGCCTGATGCACAGCCTTGGCAAAAGCTTCTTTGCCGGAGCCGGTTTCGCCGTTGATCAATAAAGGAACGTCGCGCTCGAAGACCCGCAGCGCGCGGCGAAAATCGTTTTGTAATGCCTCATCACCCAGACAAATGCTGCTCGGCGGGATGCTTTGGGCCGCGGATTTGACCACCAGCGCCGCCGGACCTTTGGCGCTGCCGGGCAATTGCCCACGTAAGGCGGCGAAAAATCCGCGACCGTCGCGGGTGCGCAGCGGCCAACTGGTGTGCGCCTCAGGACTGGCGCGCCCCAGCAGTTCACTGAGTGAACAGTCAAAAAACATCTCCACCGGCTGACCCAGCAGCTGACTGCGCCCAAGGCCCAGCAGGTTCAAGGCACTCTGATTCAGCGCGCTGATACGGCCTTCACCATCGAACGCCAGCAACCCTTCGCTGAACAGCCCGACCGATTCGGATTGCACGTGAAAACGCAGCAACCATCGGTCTTCAAAATGATGTCGGAAGTAGCTGCTTTCGATGAGTTTTGCTGAAAGGTTGACCAGCGCCATGGTGTGAAACTGGCTTTGCCGCGACACATCATCACGCGCCGAGGACACGTCGAGAACAGCGAGCAAATCGCCATGAGGATCGAACACAGGACTGGCCGAGCAAGTCAGGCCGGTATGACGGCCACGAAAATGTTCGTCGCGATGAATGGTCAGCGGCTGACGTTCTACCAGGCAGGTGCCGATGCCGTTGGTGCCTTCGCAGGCCTCGCTCCAGTCAGCGCCCAGCCACAACCCGGCGCGTTCGAAAACCGTACGCTCGGCAGGCGCGGTGACGCAGTTGAGGATCACGCCACGCGCATCGGTCAGCAATACCGCGTGGCCGTCCGCCAACTGCTGATGCAGGCTGCTCATTTCCTGACCCGCAACACTCAGGACTTGCTGCAAACGCTGGCGGCTTTCCAGCACGCGATCATGTTCGAGGACCACTGGCGCATTGGCGTGCGCGGGGTCGAGATGGTAATCGTCCAGGCAACGCAACCAGGAACGGACGATGGACGGGTCGCTGCCAGGGCCGCGCAATTGCGCCTCGCCTTTGGCCACCGTCAAGACTTGCTGTGCATGCCGGGTCAGATGATTGCTGTGCACTTTTTATTGTTCTCCACTTTATTATTTTCCACGGGAGTTGCCGCCCAGCATCCTCCAGCCCGTCAGCCTTTGCAATCACGCTGCCGTCGGCGGTCGCCGGACGTATCGAAACTGGCACAAAGTGTCACTCGACCCTGCGCCACGGGTGGCACAGCGCACTCCTCATAGCTGCCGTTCATCCTTCCGGACCCCGCTAAATCAGTGCTTTGGACGCAGTGGCCCGCCCTTTGCTCTACGCTTTAACAAGTGCAACCGCGCGTTGTCACCCCGCTTCGTCGCAGCTCCCCCAACAACAAGAATCAGGAGATAACACCATGCGTTACGCACATCCCGGTACCGAAGGCGCTCTGGTCAACTTCAAGGAGCGTTACGGTAACTACATCGGCGGCGAGTTCGTGGCCCCGGTCAAGGGTCAATATTTCACCAATACTTCGCCGGTCACCGGCAAGCCGATTGCTGAATTCCCACGCTCCACTGCCGAAGACATCGAAAAAGCCCTGGATGCCGCTCATGCCGCGTCCGAAGCCTGGGGCTCGACCTCCGTGCAGGCTCGCTCCCTGGCACTGCTGAAAATCGCTGACCGTATCGAGCAAAACCTCGAAGTCCTGGCCATCACCGAAACCTGGGACAACGGCAAGGCCGTCCGCGAAACCCTGAATGCCGATATTCCGCTGGCCGTTGACCATTTCCGTTACTTCGCTGGCGTATTGCGAGCCCAAGAAGGCAGCGCGGCAGAAATCGACGGCAATACCGTCGCCTATCACATCCACGAACCGCTGGGCGTGGTCGGTCAGATCATCCCGTGGAACTTCCCGATCCTGATGGCTGCCTGGAAACTCGCTCCGGCGCTGGCTGCGGGTAACTGCGTCGTGCTCAAACCCGCCGAGCAAACGCCGCTGGGCATCACCGTGCTAATGGAACTGATCGGCGATCTGCTGCCGCCGGGCGTGCTCAACGTCGTGCAAGGCTACGGTCGTGAAGCTGGCGAAGCACTGGCCAGCAGCAAGCGCATTGCCAAGATCGCCTTCACCGGTTCGACGCCGGTTGGCTCGCACATCATGAGTCTGGCGGCCGCCAACATCATCCCGTCCACCGTGGAACTGGGCGGCAAGTCGCCGAACATCTTCTTCGAAGACATCATGAGCGCCGAGCCTGAGTTCATCGACAAAGCCGCCGAAGGCATCGTGCTGGCGTTCTTCAACCAGGGCGAAGTCTGCACCTGCCCGTCTCGCGCACTGATTCAGGAGTCCATCTATCCGCAGTTCATGGAAGTCGTGATGCAGAAGGTGCTGAAGATCAAGCGTGGCGACCCGCTGGATACCGAGACCATGGTCGGCGCCCAGGCTTCGCAGCAGCAATTCGACAAGATTCTTTCGTACCTGGAAATCGCTCAGGGCGAAGGCGCCGAGCTGCTGACTGGCGGCAAGGTAGAAAAACTGGAAGGCGACATGGCGACTGGTTACTACATCCAGCCGACCTTGCTCAAAGGCAACAACAAGATGCGTGTGTTCCAGGAAGAAATCTTCGGCCCGGTGGTCAGCGTCACGACCTTCAAGGACGAAGCCGAAGCGCTGGCCATCGCCAACGACACCGAGTTCGGCTTGGGTGCAGGTCTGTGGACTCGCGACATCAACCGCGCCTACCGCGTGGGCCGTGCAATCAAGGCCGGACGCGTGTGGACCAACTGCTATCACCTGTACCCGGCGCACGCCGCGTTCGGTGGCTACAAAAAATCCGGCGTCGGCCGCGAAACCCACAAAATTGCGCTTGAGCACTACCAGCAAACCAAAAACCTGCTGGTGAGCTACGACATCAACCCGCTGGGCTTCTTCTAAACCCGGCTGCCTGACCGCCAATGGCCTCTTCGGAGGCCATTGGTGTTTCTGGAGCATCATCTGCTTTACTTGAAATCATTAGATTGCGCTTTCTAAAGGGGTTAGGCAGCATCGGCGCAACAACCTGATCGAACCGTTCATCATTGTCCCGGTATTAGCCCTTAGTGAAGTTGAGGCCACCATGCGGATCATCAAAGCCACGCTGGAACATCTGGACCTGCTCTGCCCGTTGTTCGTCAAATACCGTGAGTTTTACGGCGAACATCCTTTCCCGGAATCTTCACGCAGCTTCCTGGAAAAGCGCCTGCGCCGTGACGAGTCAGTGATCTATCTTGCGATGCCGGACGACGATGACACAAAGCTGCTGGGCTTCTGCCAGCTTTACCCGAGTTACTCGTCGCTGTCCCTCAAGCGCGTCTGGATCCTCAACGACATCTACGTCGCCGAGGACGCTCGTCGCCAATTGGTCGCCGACCATCTAATGAGAAGCGCGAAAAAAATGGCCAAGGAATCCCAGGCCGTGCGCATGCGGGTTTCCACCAGCAGCAACAATGAAGTCGCGCAGAAAGTCTACGAATCCATCGGCTTTCGCGAAGACAAGGAATTCAAGAACTACGTATTGCCGATTAACGGGGATTGAACCGGGGGCCCGTTGGCGAGGCTTGCCCGCGAAGAACGATGACGCGGTGGATCTTTACCACCGAGGCGCCTGATTCGCGGGCAAGCGTCGCTCCAACGAATGCATTTCAATTCGGTAGCATCATGGACAAATCCAGTCACACAAATACGCCCCGCGTCCCAACCGGAATACCCCTGCTGCTCCCGTAAAGCGTTTCTCCCTCTATAATCGCGCCCTGATCACTCTCAGCAGTTTCTTCCGCACGCGACCCGGCCGTGGGTCAGCTACACAGGCGCCCTACATGGATTTCAACCCGCTCGACCTCATTCTTCACCTGGATGTCTATCTGGACCTTCTGGTCACCAACTACGGCACCTGGGTTTACGCGATCCTGTTCCTGGTGATTTTCTGCGAAACCGGCCTGGTGGTGATGCCGTTCCTGCCCGGTGATTCGCTGCTGTTCATCGCCGGCGCCGTGGCTGCCGGTGGTGGCATGGACCCGGTTCTGCTGGCGGGGCTGCTGATGTTCGCCGCAATACTCGGCGACAGCACCAACTACATCATCGGCCGCACCGCCGGGGAACGGCTGTTCAGCAATCCGAAGTCGAAGATCTTCCGCCGGGATTATCTGGAGCGCACCCACGAGTTCTACGAGCGCCATGGCGGCAAGACCGTGACGCTGGCGCGTTTCCTGCCGATCATTCGCACCTTCGCGCCGTTCGTTGCCGGCGTTGGCAAAATGCATTACCCGCGCTTCCTGGGCTTCAGCGTGCTGGGCTCGGTATTGTGGGTTGGCGGCCTAGTGACCCTCGGTTATTTCTTCGGCAACGTGCCATTCATCAAGAAAAACCTGTCGGTGCTGGTGCTGGCGATCATCGTGATTTCATTGCTGCCAATGATTATCAGTTTGGTCCGCAGCCGCATGGCCCGCTCAGCCGACGCCCGCTAACCAATGTGGTCGTTCAGCCAATGGCGTCGTCGCCGCACGCTGGCAAAAAATCCGGTCGCACCCGAGCTTTGGCAGCGGGTGCGACAGCACTTGCCGATTCTTGACGGTCTGACCGCTGAACAGGAAACCCTGCTGCGTGAGAACAGCGTGCTGTTTTTACAGGACAAGCACATCACCACTTTGCCCGGCGTCGAACTGAATGAAGAACAACGCCTTTTTATTGCCGCGCAAGCCCAACTGCCGCTGCTCAATCTGGGCGATCTGAACTGGTATCAGGGTTTCCATGAACTGGTGATTTACCCCGACGACTTCGTCAGCCCGCAACGTCATCGCGACGCAAGCGGCGTCGAGCACGAATGGGACGGCGAACACAGCGGCGAAGCCTGGCTGCAAGGCCCGGTGATCCTGGCGTTGCCCGGCGTGTTATCCAGCGGCGACTGGGATGCCTACAATCTGGTCATCCATGAGCTGGCGCACAAACTCGACATGCTCAATGGCGACGCCAACGGTCTGCCGCCCTTGCACAGCGACATGCGAGTCAGCGACTGGGCGAGCATCATGCAAAGCGCCTACGACGATCTCAATCGGCAACTGGATCGCCACCCGCACCTCGAAACCGCCATCGACCCTTACGCAGCGGAAAACCCCGCCGAATTCTTCGCCGTGACCAGCGAATACTTCTTCAGCGCCCCGGATTTGCTGGCCGAGGCATACCCGGCAGTGTACGAGCAACTCAAGGCGTTCTACCGCCAGGACCCGCTTGCCCGCTTGATTTCATTGCAGCGTGATGAACCTTCGTACAAGACTCAACACTAAAGGGCTACACGCCTAAAGGCGCAAGGCCACGCATGGCAACACCAACAGAATATGCCTATAATCCGGCCCACTTTTTGGCGTAATCAGCCAAAGCCGTCTGGTCAATCAAAGGGGGCACTGCCCAATGAGCTACAGCAAGATTCCGGCTGGTAAAGACCTGCCGAACGACATCTACGTCGCGATCGAAATTCCGGCCAACCACGCGCCGATCAAATACGAAATCGACAAAGAAACCGATTGCCTGTTCGTTGACCGCTTCATGGCCACGCCGATGTTCTACCCGGCCAACTACGGTTTCATCCCCAACACTCTGGCTGACGATGGCGATCCCCTTGACGTGCTGGTCGTGACGCCTTACCCGGTTTCCCCAGGTTCGGTAATCCGCGCACGTCCAGTGGGCATCCTGCACATGACCGATGATGGCGGCGGCGATGCCAAAGTTATCGCAGTGCCACACGACAAACTGTCCCAGTTGTATGTCGACGTGAAGGAATACACCGATCTGCCAGCCCTGCTGCTTGAGCAAATCAAACACTTCTTCGAAAACTACAAAGACCTCGAAAAAGGCAAATGGGTAAAAATCGAAGGTTGGGGCGACGCAGAAGCCGCCCGCACCGAGATCATGAAATCGGTAGCCGCCTACAAAGGCTGATAACCCGTTTCAGCGTTTGCGGGATGTCTGGCGACAGGCATTCCGTAAGCAACGTTTAAAACCTCGCAATGCCCTCCTCTCCTGCCGCCCAACACCCTTTCTTCACACCTGAAGCCCAACTGCTCCATGACGCAGCAGGCTTTCCGATGCCTGACATTGGACTCGCTGTGGAAACAATCATTTTTCAGATAAACATATAGGCAGGCCGTTCGACGTTTCGACTAAACAATAAACATAACGCCGAATCCTTTAGCGCCGCGCTAAATATCCAGAGCATTGTTTAACTACAGAATGATAATTACAGAATATCCCTACATCGCACTATTGATTCTGTAGTCAGCCCAATACAGCCCTGACTGGAAACATTACGTATTTGAACACCTCGTTTATTTAAACAAGTTCGCGACATACGTAAAATCCATCGCCATGAATACATCAGGTGATCGACTACGCGCCCTCCTGCGGGAGTGCCATCTCTCTGCCACGGACTTCGCCGCCAACCGGAAGGTCACGCCTCAACATGTGAACAACTGGTTCAAACGCGGCATCCCCATGGCGCGCCTGGAAGAGGTGGCTGAATTACTGACCGTCAACGCTCGCTGGCTACGCACGGGCGACGGCCCCAAACACCCGACTGAGCCCGCCAATGAACATAACGGCGGCGACACACCGCTTACGCTTCACCCAGGACGGAGCCTGCCGCGTGGAGACATAGAGCTGCCGGTATTAAAAGAGCAAGAATCGGTCATCGCCCAAGCCCCCGGGAAGACGATCCGTTTGCCACTGCACGTGCTGCAAAGCATGAACATCCACCCCGACAACGCCATCTGCATCGCGATGATCGGTAACAGCATGGCCGAGAAAATCCAGGACGGCTCCCTGATCGGCGTCGACCGCGCCCAGACCCGCGTCATTGACGGCGAAATGTACGCCATCGAACACAGCGGCATGCTCCGCGTGAAATACCTCTACCGCCTACCCGGCGGCGGCCTGCGCCTGCGCAGCCACAACCACAGCGAATACCCCGACGAACTCTTCACCGCCGAACAAATCGAGCAACAAAAGATACGCGTCCTGGGCTGGATATTCTGGTGGTCAACCCTGAACGTACGCCGCCATGCGCCACCATTCCGCTGAACGGCGGGGATTGAAGTGGGTGACAACACGTTTCAATGCTGGGCAACCGGGATGAACATCAGTATCCTCTGCGCCCATCTTCAAGCCCAAAGGCACATCCTGCCTGAAGGCCCGGCAACGCGAAACCGCGAAGCCACTCCCTATTAGCGCCCACCCGCTGAGCGCACCTGTTAAAGGCGAGTGCGGTTTGCCAAAAACAAACCAAGCTCGTCCTTGAGAAGCCGGCCACAAGCCGGCTTTTTAATGACTGTAGGAAAGCCCCTGCCGATATTTCACTGGTATGCGCCCGCTCAAAGGGAGCGACCATTTCCGAACGATCTACAACCAAGCCTCACACAACTTTTCTGCCTGGTTGAGAATCAGCTGAGCGGCATCTTCAGCTTGATCGGGTGGGTATTTGTACTTGCGTAAAATCCGCCGCACCAGAATACGCAGTCTGGCTCGCACGCTTTCACGGCTGCTCCAGTCAACACTGACATTAGCCCGTAAACTTGCAGTCAGTTCATGAGCAATCCTGGCCAGTATCTCGTCGCCAAGCTCGCGTACCGATGCCTCGTTATTGGCCAAAGCATCGTAGAACGCCAACTCATCATCATTGAGCCCCAGCTCATCACCGCGCTTGCTTGCCGCAGCGAATTTCTTGGCCATTTCGATAAGCTCTTCGATCACCTGGGCGGTTTCGATGGAGCGGTTTTGATAGCGTTTGATTACATTCGCCAGCAGCTCGGAGAATTTCTTTTCCTGAGCAAGGTTGGTGCTGTAACGGCTTTTGATTTCGCCTTCCAGCAGACGCTCCAGCAGCTCCACCGCCAGATTTCTCTCCGGAAGATTGCGCACTTCAGCCAGAAACGAATCGTCGAGCAGGCCGATGTTCGGTTTTTCCAGGCCCACGGCCTCGAAAATATCCACTACATCGCCCGAGACCACGGCGTTACCAATGATCTGGCGAATGGCCAATTCGCGCTCTTCGTCAGTCTTCTTCCGCTGGCTAACCTCACGCTTGATCAAAATCACCTTGATCGCCTGGAAGAATGCCACTTCCTCGCGAACTGCCTTGGCTTCATCCAGGGTACAGCACAAGGTGAAGGCCTTGCTCATGGCGAGCGCGGAGTCAGCAAAGCGCTTTTTGCCATCCTCCAGTCCCAAAACATGATTCGCTGCCCCGGCAAGCAACTTGTGCCCCCCTTTGAGAAAGTCGCTGTAATCAAAGCCAAATAGCAGACTGCGGAGGACGTCGAGCTTTTCTTCCAACACCGAATAGGCTTCATGAGCGTCCACGGTCGGCCGACCTTTGCCTTTGCTCCCGGTGTACTCCTTAAGAGCAGCCTTGAGCTCGTTGGCAATGCCGATGTAGTCAACCACCAGACCGCCTTGCTTGTCCTTGAAGACACGGTTCACCCGAGCGATGGCCTGCATCAAGTTATGGCCTTTCATGGGCTTGTCCACATACAAGGTATGGACGCAAGGCGCATCGAACCCTGTTAACCACATGTCACGCACAATTACGAGTTTGAGCGGGTCAAGCGGATCCTTGAAACGCTTCTCAAGCCGTTTTTTGACCTGTCCGGAATAGATATGAGGTCGCAGTGAGGCCTTATCTGATGCGCTGCCAGTCATCACGATCTTGATTGCACCCTTTTCCGGATCCTCGTCGTGCCAGTCTGGACGTCGGGCGACAATTTCGTTGTATAAATGCACGCAAATCTCACGACTCATAGCTACCATCATGGCCTTGCCAGGCATTTGGCCCATGCTGACCAGCCCCTGATTCCGCTCTTCAAAGTGTCTGATGAGATCAGTCGCCACACTACAGATACGAGGCTCGGCACCGACAACTTTTTCCAGGGCGGCCCAACGACTCTTCAAACGGGATTGCTGGTCATCTTCTTCGTCTTCCGCCAGTTCATCGACCTGATCGTCGATCGTTGGGAGCTCGCTATCCTTCAGTGACAACTTGGCCAGGCGCGACTCATAGTAAATAGCGACGGTTGCACCGTCCTCAGTGGCCTGCTGCATGTCATACACGTGAATGTATTCGCCAAACACTGAGCGAGTATCTCGATCCTCACTCGACACAGGCGTACCAGTGAACGCAACAAACGTAGCGTTCGGCAGCGCATCACGTAAATGCTGGGCATAGCCGACCTCATACCGGGTTTGACTATCGGCTGCAGCAAGTTCTGCAGAGGCTTTTAGCGATGCATTGAACCCATATTGGGTGCGATGTGCCTCGTCGGCGATAACTACGATATTTGGGCGCAAGGACAACACTGGGAAACGATCTTCATCGACCCCTGGCATGAACTTTTGAATAGTCGCAAACACTATGCCGCCACTTGGGCGATTCGCCAGCTTGGCGCGCAAGTCACCGCGGGACTCTACCTTGACAGGTTCCTCGCGCAGTAAATCCTGAGATAGAGAAAAAACTCCGAATAACTGACCATCAAGGTCGTTGCGATCCGTGATCACTACAATTGTGGGATTCTCCATCGCGGCTTCCTGCATCACCCTTGCGGCGAAACACGTCATGGTGATGCTTTTGCCCGACCCCTGAGTGTGCCAGACCACCCCGCCTTTTTGAGTGCCACCGGGACGCGACGCAAGGACCACCTGCTGAATAGCGGCACGCACTGCATGAAATTGGTGATAGCCAGCGATTTTCTTTACCAGCCGACCGTCATCCTCGTACAACACGAAGTAGCGCAGATAATCGAGCAGCATTTCCGGGGCCAAGGCACCGCGCACCAAAGTCTCAAGTTCGTTGAATTGACCCAGCGGGTCGAGATCCTGCCCGTCGATGGTGCGCCAATTCATAAAACGTTCGACATCAGCAGACAATGAGCCCATCCGGGCTTCGCTGCCGTCAGAAATCACCAGAATTTCGTTGTATTGGAACAGGTCCGGAATCTGCTCCTTGTAGGTCTGGATTTGATCAAAGGCTTTGCCCAGGTCAGCCTTCACATCTGCCGGGTTTTTCAGCTCAAGCAATACCAAAGGCAGACCGTTGATGAACAGAATGATGTCCGGACGTCGGGTATGCTTCGGGCCCTGAATGCTGAGCTGATTAATGGCCAGCCAATCGTTGGCTTTTACCTCGACCCAGTCGATCAAGCGCACAAAGTCGCCCCGCGTTTCGCCATCTTTTTGGTACTGCACCGGTACGCCGCTGACTAACAGACGATGGAACAGGCGATTGGCTGACAACTGTACGGGCAAGCCCAACTCCAGCACCTGCTTGAGCGCATCCTCCCGCGCAGCCAACGGCACTTTGGGATTGAGCCTGGCCATAGCGCCGCGTAAACGCTCAACCAGAACTACCTGACGGTAATTGTCACGCTCCGGGCTCTCGCCGTCATAGGCGATATCAGGACCGTAAACAGACGTATAGCCCAGCTCGCCCAGCCAGCCAAGGGTTTCCTGTTCCAACTGGTCTTCGGTCATTCCAACTCACTTCCTGTGTGCAGATCGCCGGCCAATTCGGCCTCAATTTCGGCAATGCTCGGCAGATTTCGGCCCAGGCTTTCGGGCAAATCGCGCAGCAATTGGTATTCGGCAACGCCAATGGGTTTGTCGGTTCCCGACAAAGCGTATTCGGCCACCAAGCGGTTTTGCTGTTTGCATAACAGCAGACCGATGGTGGGTTTGTCATCTTCGGCCTTAATCTGCGCATCCACGGCTGCCAGATAAAAATTCAACTGGCCAGCGTGTTCGGGTTTGAAAGCTGTTGCCTTGAGCTCAACCACCACATAGCACTTGAGGCGGGTGTGATAGAACAGCAAATCGATGAAGAACTCGTCTCCTCCAACATCAAGGCGAAACTGGCGACCAACGAAGGCAAAACCTGCTCCTAGCTCCAACGGATCTGGACGTACAGCCGATGCATTTGCGTCTACTGGAATGCCGTCTTCCCGGCTAAAGCCGGTCCCACAGTGGGACCGGCTTTAGCCGGGAAGGCGTCGGTTCAGACAATACGTCTGGCGCCTGGCGGTTGCCCCCGGACATAGAATCTCCAACAGGAATCGGGTGATATGACGGATCAACCCGTCTTCAATGTCGCGTTCATGAGCGTCTTCACCCAAACCCAGAAAGTCGAAAAGGTAAGGATCCTTCAGGGTTTCATGGGCCAAAGCCGATTCTGCAGCCGGCAAGCGAGCAACAAAGTTGGTGACCGCGCTACCTTGACGCAGCCGCAAGCGGTTCTTGATGTTCTGCTCCAGAGTGCTGCGCGACCAGCCCAGCAAAACGGTTTGCTGGGCATACCACTCGCGCTCGGCGGGACTGTCCAGCTTGGTCAAGAACGTCACTACATGGAACCAAGGCAATTGGTCAGCAGCTTGCTGACCAAATCGGCGATCCGGACAATGCTGAGCAAAAAAGCGCATGTATTTGAGGTTGCTGGCTGACCAGCCTTTCATGTCCGGGAACGAATCTTTGAGATCTCGCGCCAGGCGCTCGATGACCTTGGCGCCCCAAGCGTTGACCTGCTGGCGCTGCCTGATTTCCGCTCCGATCCGATGATACAACTGCACCAACTCGGCATTGACGGCCAATGCTGCTCGCTGCCGGGCTTGAGCAATATCGACTTTAAGCTGAATCAGCCAGTCGGCGTAGCCCTCAGGCAATGCGGAAATCGTTTCTTTAGTCACTCACTGGCCTCCCACTCCTTGGTCGACACTTCACCGGTCTGGTGAAAGCGACGTATACGGCCGATGAACTCGGCGAAGTCGCTATTTTCTTCGGTCAGTCGGTTGCACATATCCCAGTCGATTTCGCTGCGTTCGCGAGCGGGGATCAGAATCTGGCTTTCCGTTGGATTCTGTACGTCGAGCTGAATGACGCCAATGCCATGGGCTGAAGCGAGCATACGTAACTCTTTGAGCGTGCCGTCACCCTCTACGGTACCCGCCACCAGATAGCCGAAATGCGCCCAGGAGGAATTGGACACTGCCTGAAAAAAGCTCTTGCGGGCATTGGAGCGATTGAGGAGCAGCTTGACCTCGAAGGACCATAGCCGGGCACGACGTTCGCCCAGTACGCGCACGCAGTCACGCAGACCTAGCGTCCAATCGGCGGTCATATCTTCCAGGCCCACCAAATCGGGGTGCAGCCATTCGTTGCCGCCGCTGCCAGCTCGGTTGGACGAACGTTTTTCGTTGATCCGCATGGCGTACACGCGCTGATCGTCCGTCAGCAGGTATTCGGCCAGCAATGGGTAAAGTGCGTGCTCACGCAACGGCGAAGGCTCTGGTAAGTCTGCCGGAGTGAGGGCTACCCCTTCGGCCGCCGCCACCTCATCGCTGGCATCCATCTGCGACCAGTAATAGTGACGTGGTCGGCCTTCAGTTGTTTTCAACTGGGGATGCATCTGCTGCCAGCGTGGACGGGAACCAGATATCTCCGCTACCAGTTGCTGTACCAGATCATTGTCAGTCTGGATGTAGCTGGCACTGCCCGCTTTCTTGACTGCGCATTCTGCAGGGAACTGCTCGAATATCCATTGAGCAAGTTCGCGGGCGGTTTGCTGGGTGTCGGGGAGGTTTTGCAGGCGGTCGATGACGCGTTGCCGGAGGTTAAGAGCCATATCAGATGACCGCCGACAACGTATCTTCGATAAAGGCGTCCGTTTCTGGCAGGCGCAACTGGCCGGAAATCAGGCGAGGCAATAGGGTGTCGCGGAGCTGGGTGAGGGTTTTGGTTTGCTCTTGGTTGGCCGCAATTTTATGCTGAATGCTACCAACGACAGCTCCAAACGCTTCCGCAACTTCTTCCGAAGGAACGACCACGGGATACTGCCCAAGAACATCATTCTGCACACGCTGCCGCCCACTGGTGCCGGACATACTCTGAATTGCATGCTCACGAAATGGGCTATGACGAGCTAACAAATAGCCGTGATAAGGCGGCAGCGGTACTTTGGGACGCATCACTACAAATTCAGTCGAGCCCCAGCCTGTTTGACCGGTCGGTAGAAAATCAACGAAAGCAGATTTACCATTTTCGAGGCACGGTGTAATGCGGGCGAGCAGAGTGTCACCATTGATGAACTTGCTGCCCGAGCCCATCTCGCGATCAATCACACCGCTAACAACATGGCCTTGTGTTCCGACACTCGCCATGTCGAGATAGGGTGCTGCTTCGCCTTTCTTGAGCTTGCGCGGCGGATTGAC
This sequence comes from Pseudomonas sp. DSP3-2-3, assembly GCF_049898225.1. Lineage (NCBI taxonomy): Bacteria > Pseudomonadati > Pseudomonadota > Gammaproteobacteria > Pseudomonadales > Pseudomonadaceae > Pseudomonas > Pseudomonas sp. DSP3-2-3. The sequence continues at coordinate 14,256 of NZ_JAFCXH010000026.1, forward strand.
TTCATAAGCATTTTCAAGTGGCAAAATTCGCCACCCCCTAGGCACCAATCCCAGCTCTAACTCTTCAAAACTATCGGGAAACAGCGCCGCAGTGGCCGCGTCGATGCCTTTTGGCCCAAGCCCTTCTACTTTGGCAAGCACTGGGTCGAAATCGACGAACCAGGATTTGAACAGCGCCTGGGCGATGGCTTCCAGGGTCGTGTTGGTTTCTCGTAGCAGGGTGATGCGATCGTCTATTGCACCCAAGGTGCCAGAAATTTCAGCCTGCTGGTCTAGTGGCGGGATTGTTAGCTCAAAGTTGGGAATATCCCGACAGCGCAGACTGTCGAATACAGCCCCAACATTGATGAACTTGTATACCTGATTCCACCATTCCGGACCTTTGAGTAGCCAGCGCAGGAAGCTGGGAAGAACTCTATCGCCACTGGTGCTGAGTACCACAAGGTTTTGTCCTATCGCACAGTCCAGCCCAGCAGGAACATGAGCGCTATCACCGGAATTGCATCGACGGACAACAATGACATCATTAGCTTGGGGTTTGAGCTTCCTTGTCCAGTCAATGTAATCCGCTTGGGAGATCCTGCGAGCGCCATCAAGCGCAATATGACCATTCTTGAGTTGCGGTATTGCGATGTACGGATACCCCTCATCAACTGCTGGGGGCGTCCGATGGTCGCAGTCGATCAAAACAATACCTGCCTTTTTAATCGAAAGCCTGCTCCACTCAGAACTCATAGCCCAGCCCTCCCAGCTTCTGCCGGATCAACTGGTCAAGCTCCGCGCCCTTGGCCATCTGCTCGCCCAATAGAGCCGTGAGATTTTGCATCTTCTCGGCAAAAGCTTCGTCGTCATCCTCGACGGCCTCGGCCCCAACATAGCGGCCTGGAGTGAGCACATGGCCATGCTCCGCGATTTCGGCGAGGGTCACACTGCGGCAGAAGCCGGGGATGTCTGCGTACTCCGCGACCTCACCACCCACATCCAGCGGCACTCCACGCCAATTGGCGACAGTCTGCGCAATGCGCTCAATGTCATTATCAAGCAACTCAATCTGGACCCGGCTGATATTAGTTCCGAGCTTGCGAGCATCGATAAACAACACTTCCCCAGGCCGAGCGACTTTCTGTTTGGTCAAGAACCACAGACAGGCCGGAATCTGGGTATTGAAGAACAACTGCCCAGGCAACGCGACCATCACCTCAACTACATCTGCTTCAACCATAGCCCGGCGAATATCGCCTTCAGTGTTCTGACTGGAGCTCATCGAGCCGTTGGCCAAGACAATACCGGCACGGCCACTCGCCTTGAGGTGAAACAACATATGCTGCAACCACGCGTAGTTGGCGTTACCTTGCGGAGGCGTGCCGTATACCCAGCGTGGATCGCCTTCCAAGCTACCGTGCCACCAGTCGCTGATATTGAAAGGTGGGTTCGCCAGGACAAAATCGGCGCGAAGGTCAGAATGCTGGTTACGGATAAAAGTATCAGCAGGCTCACGCCCAAGGTTGAAGTCGATACCGCGAATGGCAAGATTCATCGCCGCCAGACGCCAAGTGGTCGGGTTGGACTCCTGGCCATAAATCGACACGTCGCCGAGCTTTCCGCCATGGGCTTCAATGAATCGCTCCGACTGGACAAACATACCGCCGGAACCGCAGCAAGGATCGTAGACCTTGCCATGGTGGGGGTTGAGCACCGCGACCAGCGTTTTGACGATACTTGCCGGGGTATAGAACTGTCCGCCCTTCTTGCCTTCGGCGCTGGCGAATTGACCCAGGAAGTATTCGTAGACTTGACCGAGCAAGTCGCGGGCCTGATTGGCATCACCACCAAAACCAATGACTGAAATCAGATCGACCAGTTCGCCCAACTTGCCGTCCGGCAACTGAGCGCGAGCATAGCGTTTGTCGAGGATGTTCTTCAGGGAAGGGTTTTCTGCCTCGATCGCGGACAAGGCCTCGTCGATACGCTTGCCGATATCCACCTGTTTGGCGTTGGCCCTGATCGATTCCCAGCGCGCCACTTCAGGCACCCAGAATACGTTCACTTCCTTGTAGTAGTCGCGCTCTTCCAGCTCTCGAACCAGCAGTTCAGCATCGTCACTGTCCAGGTAGTAGTCGTCGCTGGCATCGGTAAAACGACGCTCCAGCTCGACGCGGCGGCCAGCAAAGCTGTCAGAAATATACTTGAGGAAGATCAGGCCGAGGACGATGTGCTTGTATTCAGCGGCGTCCATGTTGGCGCGCATTTGTCCGCAGTAGCCCACAGCGTTTTTTGCAGGTCCTGTAGCGTGTTACTTGTAACAGGGGCGGTGGTCTTGCGGCCGGGCTTCTTTTTTACCGGCTCAGGGTCTGGGCTAATAGTGCTTTCGCTCGACGCGAAACGAGCGCGGGCCTGGCCGAGCGCCTGTTCAGCTAGACTGCTGGCAGTCTGTTCGGCACCCTTTTGATCCGTCATGGACTACTTCCTACATTCGACGCAGATGAATTGCGTGGTAAAAATTGAAAGCCCGATCACAGATATCCGGGCAAAGATTGCTCGCATGATAACGGGTCGCTACCGGTTTCGCCTGAGTTGTAACGACCAAGAGCGAGGGTACTATTTTGCAGCCAGACCTCCCACGAACGGTAGGTCAAAACGAGTGCTGAGCCTCACACAAAAACTGTTGGCCGAATGCCCTGTCCTGTCCCCGGCCCAGCACAAACTCGACGTTACCTGTCGAATACGAGCGGAGCAACGATCATGGAATACGACGACAAATTGATTGAAGACGCCGTGCTTGCCCTGCTGGCGGCCTTCAGTTCCGACGAAGGCAACGCCTGGAAAGGGTTTGACTTCGAGGTCATGAACCGATTGCATGAGCATGGTTTCATCAGTAATCCGGTGAACAAGAACAAGTCGATCTGGTTGACGGAGGAAGGGCTGGAGCGAGGTCGGCAGATAGCCGACCGGCTATTTGGAGTGAGGACTCAAGAGGGGCATGCGTCCAATCCCAATACCTGACTCTACGCCAAAGCCACGCTGGGGTGCGCCTAAGTATTGCCTGGCTGCGCACGCTCACTTAAGCCGGGATTGAGGTAGCCGTTGGGCAGCGCGCGCTGCCCGATTGGCAATGGTGTTTCGGACTTATTTGATCAGTTCAGGCGCGCGCCCACATGGACGGCGATGACAGGAATTACTGCGACATTTCACTTTTTTTCATTGCATCCTTGGGCGTCGCATCCTTCTTCATCGCATCTTTGGACATGTTGTCTTTGGACATCGAATCGTTCTTCTTCATCGCGTCTTTCTTCATCACGTCCTTGGACATGCCGTCCTTGGACATCGAGTCTTTGCTCATGCTGTCGTTGCTCATAGTGTCAGCAGCAAAGACACTGGCAGCACCAACGGCCAGGCACAGGGACAGAACAACGGTGGTCAACTTTTTCATGGTGATACTCCTTGGAGCGTGGGTGATGGACGTGTGAAGTGACCCGGCACTCGTCAGCTGCCACCAAACCAGTTGTAGCCCTGGTCTTCCCAGTAGCCACCGCTGTAGGTGTTGCTGACGAAAATCGCCTGAATGTGTTTGGGATTCTTGTAGCCGAGTTTGGTGGGCATGCGCAGCTTCATCGGGAAACCGTATTCGCGCGGCAGCACCGCGCCGTCATAGGTCAGCGCCAGCAGAGTCTGCGAGTGCAGTGCGGTGGCCATGTCGATGCTGGTGTAATAATCGTCGGCGCATTTAAAACCGACATATTTGGCATCAGTGTCGGCTCCGACCCGCCTGAGAAAGTCGCTGAAGCGCACGCCACCCCAACGCCCGATCGCACTCCAGCCTTCGACACAAATGTGACGGGTGATCTGTTCGTTCTGGGCCATGGCCCGCAGCTCTTCAAGGCGCCAGTGGCGCTTGTCGGCGACCAGTCCTGTGACTTCCAGGCGAAAGCTTTCCTCTTCTACCGTCGGCGCTTCGTCGATGCCGTAAAAGGCATTGAAGGGAAATGGCCGGGCGATCATCGATTCGGGATAAGTCGGTGCCATCGCGCTGGGGTTGAACAGCCAGCCTTGCACCCGGTCATTCAAACGCGACATGGACGACAACGCGGTGTCGACGCTTTGGTTGTCGGTGATGTCGCAACCCGACAACATTGCCACTCCGCCGAGGGTCAGACCTCGCAGCAGGAATGAGCGGCGCGAGCGGTCTTCGATCTGTGGGGCAAGTATTTTGCGAGCGTCGATCAGGATCGAAGTTTCGTCCAGTCCAGGTATCTGGCTACGCTTCTTCATACCTGCTCCTTGCGGACGCCGATCATAGCCAACAGCGTTTTCGGAGTCAGCGCCACCATCACTAGGTGCACCATCACGAAGCTCACCAACAGCACCATGGCGAAGAAATGCACACGGCGTCCCCCTTCGTAACCCCACAGCAATTCACGCAGCAATGGAAACTGCACCGACTTCCACAACACCAGCCCGGACAGTACCAATAGCGTGATGTCGACCATAACGAACAGGTATGCCGCCCGTTGCACCTGATTGTAATGACCAGGGTCGGCGTGCCCGAGCTTTCCACGCACCGCCGCCCATAAGTCATGCACCACGCCTTTGGGCGACACCGGGAAGAAACGCCGCTTCAGGCGTCCGCTGAACAGATTGAAGACCAGGTAAATAAGGCCGTTGATCGCCAGAAACCACATTGTCGCGAAATGCCATTGCAACGCGCCGCCAAGCCAGCCGCCTAGAGTGATCGACTTGGGAAAACTGAATGCGTAGATCGGCGCAGCGTTGTAAATGCGCCAACCACTGGTGACCATCACCAGTACCGCCAACGCGTTGAGCCAATGGGCAAACCTTAGCCAGCGTGGATGGCTGGCCCTGGGTGAAGCAGATGACTGCGACATGTTCGGCTTCCGCTCGTTACTCATTAGCGCCGAGTATGGGCGGCGGAATATCTCCAAATCCTCACGCAAAGTTAAATTAATCGTGATAACTCGCGCCTGACTGCTGCGGAAAATCGACTTTCATATTGCGCGCACGGGATGGATTCGAAGCTGGCAAGCCTTCTTGCCCCTGATTTGAGTATGGGTTAGCCATCGGTATTGCCGCGTATGAGGCTCCTTAACGTGCCAGCAGTTTGCCTGTTTTGCCGCACCGCTGGCCCATCCCCATTTGCCCCAAAGCCCTCGCTCTGCTAGTGTCGCGGCGGTTTAACCTCTACCGGAATAGCGCTCATGGCCCGCAAGAAAGCTGCACTGGATTTCGAACAATCCCTCGCTGATCTGCAAACGCTGGTAGAGCGTCTGGAGAACGGCGAGTTGTCGTTGGAAGATTCGTTGACCGCGTTCGAACAGGGGATTCGCCTGACTCGCGACTGCCAGGGCGCTTTGGCGCAGGCGGAGCAGAAGGTTCAGGTGTTGCTGGAGCGTGACGGTGAGCTGGCCGAAGAGCCTTTCGATGCGGAACAGCCCGAATGATTGCGAGCTATCAGGCCCAGTGCCAGCTGCGCGTCAACGCGGCGCTCGACAGTCTGTTTGTGGCACCTGGCCCGGAGCTGGCGCGTCTTTACGACGCCATGCGCTACAGCGTGATGAACGGCGGCAAGCGTGTGCGGCCGTTGCTGGCGTATGCGGCCTGCGAAGCGCTCGGTGGCAAGGCTGATGATGCCAACGGCGCAGCCTGTGCGGTGGAGTTGATCCACGCCTATTCGCTGGTGCACGACGATTTGCCGGCCATGGATGATGACGATCTGCGGCGCGGCCAGCCGACCACTCACAAGGCCTTCGATGAAGCCTGTGCGATTCTGGCTGGCGATGGTTTGCAGAGTCTGGCGTTTACTGCGCTCTTCGATCAGCGCCTGACACCGCAGGATGCAGAAACGCGCCTGCAGATGATCGGTGCGCTGGCATTCGCAGCCGGTCCGGCAGGCATGGTCGGCGGTCAGGCGATTGACCTGGGCTCGGTGGGTATCAAGCTTGATCAAACCGCGCTGGCCTTCATGCACCGGCACAAGACCGGCGCGCTGATCGAAGCCAGCGTCAAACTTGGCGCATTGGCCAGCGGCCACGCGGATCAGGCCCGGCTCGACGCGTTGCAAGCCTACGCCCGCGCCATCGGCCTGGCGTTTCAAGTCCAGGACGACATCCTCGATGTTGAAAGCGATACTGCAACCCTCGGCAAACGCCAGGGCGCGGACATTGCCCGGGACAAACCCACCTATCCCGCATTGCTCGGCCTCGATGCCGCCAAGGCTTACGCCCTGGAGCTGCGCGATCAGGCGCTGGACGCCCTGCGACCTTTCGACGCGGCCGCCCAACCGCTGCGCGATCTAGCCCGGTACATCGTCGAGCGGCGCAACTAAACGGCTATCAGCCTTCATAACGTGACGAACTGGCGCGCATTAGTCAGGTCACAGCCTTGTGTTTGATCTTTGTGTCTGAGCATCCGCTGCCGCACTTCATGGGCAGCATGCGATGCATCAGGTAAACTGCCGCCTCTTCTACTTATAACGATTCGCCTGATGCCCACGACGTTCAAAGAGATTCCCCGCGAGCGCCCTGCCACGCCGTTGCTCGACCGTGCTGAAACGCCGGACGGCCTGCGTCGGCTGGGTGAAGCCGAGCTGGAAGCCCTGGCCGATGAACTGCGCCTGGAGCTTCTTTATTCCGTTGGCCAAACCGGCGGGCATTTTGGTGCCGGTCTCGGCGTCATCGAGCTGACCATCGCCTTGCATTACGTGTTCGACACGCCCGATGACCGCCTGGTCTGGGATGTCGGTCATCAGGCGTATCCGCACAAGATCCTCACCGGTCGCCGCCAGCGCATGGCCACCCTGCGCCAGAAGGACGGCGTTGCCGCCTTTCCGCGTCGCAGCGAGAGCGAGTACGACACTTTTGGCGTCGGCCACTCCAGCACGTCCATCAGCGCCGCATTGGGCATGGCGATTGCCGCCCGCTTGCAGGGCCATTCGCGCAAGGCCATCGCCGTTATCGGTGACGGCGCGCTAACCGCTGGCATGGCGTTCGAGGCGTTGAACCACGCGCCTGAAGTCGCCGCCGACATGCTGGTAATCCTCAACGACAACGACATGTCGATCTCGCGCAACGTCGGCGGGCTGTCGAACTATCTGGCGAAGATTCTTTCCAGCCGCACTTACGCCAGCATGCGCGAAGGCAGCAAGAAGGTTCTGTCACGTCTGCCCGGTGCCTGGGAAATTGCCCGGCGCACGGAAGAATACGCCAAGGGCATGCTGGTCCCCGGCACCTTGTTTGAAGAGCTGGGCTGGAACTACATCGGGCCTATCGACGGTCATGATCTGCCGACCCTGATTGCCACGCTGCGCAACATGCGTGACCTCAAGGGCCCGCAATTCCTGCACGTGGTGACCAAGAAAGGCAAAGGTTTTGCGCCTGCCGAAGCCGATCCGATCGGCTATCACGCGATCACCAAGCTCGAACCCTTGAATGCTCCGGTAGCCGCGCCGAAAAAGGTCAGCGGACCGAAGTATTCCGGCGTGTTCGGCCAGTGGATCTGCGACATGGCGCAGGCTGATTCGCGTCTGGTCGGCATTACTCCGGCGATGAAGGAAGGCTCGGATCTGGTGGCGTTCAGCGAACGTTTCCCGGAGCGTTACTTCGATGTCGCCATTGCCGAGCAGCATGCGGTGACGCTGGCAGCGGGCATGGCCTGCGAAGGCAGCAAGCCCGTCGTGGCGATTTATTCAACCTTCCTGCAACGCGGCTACGATCAGCTGATTCATGACGTGGCGGTGCAAAACCTCGACGTGCTGTTCGCCATTGACCGCGCCGGTTTGGTGGGCGAAGACGGCCCGACTCACGCGGGCAGTTTCGACTTGTCGTACCTGCGTTGCATCCCCGGCATGCTGGTGATGACGCCGAGTGATGAAAACGAATTGCGCATGATGCTCAGCACCGGCTACCTGCATAACGGTCCGGCTGCAGTGCGCTACCCACGCGGCTCAGGCCCGAACGCGGTGATCGACAGCGGCCTTGAGCCCATTGAGATCGGCAAGGGTGTCGTGCGTCGCAACGGCCAAGGGGTTGCGATTCTGGTGTTCGGCGTGCAATTGGCTGATGCGTTGAAAGTTGCCGAGAAGATAGACGCCACCGTGATCGACATGCGTTTCGTCAAACCGATTGACGAGGCTCTGATCCGCGACGCCGCTGCCAATCATGAGTTGCTGGTGACCATCGAGGAAAACGCCGTCATGGGTGGCGCTGGCGCTGCGGTCAGCGAATTCCTGGCGCGGGAGAACATCCTCAAATCCGTGCTGCATCTGGGCTTGCCGGACGCTTACGTCGAACACGCCAAGCCTGCGCAAATGCTGGCCGAGTGCGGGCTGGATGAAGCGGGGATTGAAGCGGCGATCAATGAGCGGCTGGTGTTGATTGGTTGAGCGCTGATCGGGTTGTGGGACCGGATTTATCCGGGAAGGCGGTATTTCAAGCGCAGGAAATGCATTGGGGGTACCGGCCTCTTCGCGAATGAATTCGCTCCCACAATTCATCAGACTGGGGAACGTGACCTCAACCCAGCTGCCGCGGTATCCGATACAGATACAGCAACACCACGCTGGATATCGCCAACAACACTAACGGCACTGCCTCCAGCCCGACGAATACTGCTGCGGCAGCAATCCACGCGGGCAGTCCGGCAGCGAGAAAGGCTTTGCCCCGGACGGCGGCGAGCTGACGCCAGACGGCGGCTTCTTCGGGGGTATCCAGTGCGGCCTCGGTGCTGATCAATGCGCGTTTGTACGCACCAAACGGCTTGAGGCTGACGAACATCGACAGCAGTCCGGCGATAAACAACGGCATCGCCAACACCAGCGACATGGTTTTACTGGAGCCGAACAGCGCACTGGCGGCCAGCAAGGGCGCCAGCGTTACTACCAATTGCCACCACCATGCCAGCGCCAGGCGGCGCCTCAGGTTGTTGCGGATCACGCGCGATCCGCCTCGCCTTGATGTTCATTGCCCATCATGTGGCCGAGTTTGCCGGCCTTGGTGGCCAGGTACAGTTTGTTGTGCGGGTTGTGACCGGTATGCAGCGGCACGCGCTCGGCGACGGTGATGCCCATCTCGGTCAAGGCTTTGACCTTGCGCGGATTGTTGGTCATCAGGCGCAGGGACTCGACGCCCAGATGCTGCAGCATCGGCAGGCAAATCGCGTAATCACGCTGGTCTGCCGCGAAACCGAGACGCTCATTGGCTTCCACGGTATCGGCGCCGCCGTCCTGCAATTCGTAGGCGCGGATCTTGTTCAGCAGACCAATGCCGCGGCCTTCCTGACGCAGATACAGCAAAACACCGCGACCTTCGGAAGCGATGGCGCGCAAGGCGGCCTCAAGCTGCGAGCCACAGTCGCAACGCTGACTGAACAGGGCATCGCCCGTCAGGCATTCGGAATGCACCCGACCGAGGACCGGAGCGCCATCGGATACGTCGCCGAGGCTCAAAACGATATGTTCACGCCCCGTTGCAGACTCAAGAAAGCCATGCATGGTGAATTGCGCAAATGGGGTTGGCAGCTTGGAAGCGGCGACAAATACGACGGGCACCGGGTGCTCCTGATCAGTATGAGGACTGGAAATTCGCAAGGCGGCATTGTAACAGCAGGTTCCTGCAGACGCTTAGGCTGAATTATCAGTCATACAGATCAGGAAGTTGGATCAATGCTTTAGGAAGATTGAGGAATATGCGCCGCGCCCGGCAATCGCCAGCGCGGGGCGCACGTTCAGCCTTCAAATAAAGTGCCAGCCCCAGACCAGGACCTGCATCGCCAGCCAGGCGAATACCCCGGCCAGCACATCGTCGAGCATGATGCCCACGCCGCCATGGACATGCCGGTCGATCCAGTGAATTGGCCAAGGCTTGAGGATGTCGAAGAAGCGGAACACCAGGAATCCCACCAACAGCCAGACCCAACCTTCGGGCACCAGCCATAAGGTGATCCACATGCCGACCATTTCATCCCAGACGATGCCTTCGTGGTCGTGGACCCCAAGGTCATCGGCGACTTTGCCGCACAGCCAGAAGCCGAACAGCATGGTGATGCCGAGCATCAGCCAGTAACCCCAGTCCGGCAGCATTTGCCAGAGCGGAATGAACGGCACGGCGACGATGGAGCCCCAGGTTCCAGGCGCTTTGGGCAGGGTACCGGAGCCGAAGCCGAACGCGAGGAAGTGCCAGGGATTGGTCCAGACCGACGGTGGAACGTGTTCCGCCGGGACCTGCTTAGGATGATCTGTCACCGTGTCTCCCGAAAATGTTGATAGCCGCGAGTCAGGACGGGAATGTCCTGCCCATTGGCGTCGATCAGCGCAACGCCCTCGCCCGCTGCGACACGGCCAATGACCTGCACCGGCCAACCGGCCTCTTGCAAAGTGGTCAAATGCTGCACCGGTAGCGTAAAGGCCAGCCTGTAGTCATCACCGCCACTGAGCGCCGCCTGTTGCGCGGCCTGCAAGCCAAACAACGTCAGCAGTTGTTCGGACAGCGGCAGCAAATCCCGCTCGACCAGCAAGCGCACCCTGGAGGCCAGCGCGATATGTCCGCAATCGGCAAGCAGGCCGTCTGAAATATCCAGCGCGGCTGTAGCCTTGCCACGCAATGCCTGCCCTAGCGCGATTTGCGGCTGCGGCGACCAGTAGCGCGCCAATAAATACTCTGCGGTAGACGCCTCAGCTTCGCGCTCGTTCAACACCAGCGCCAAAGCGCCTGCTCCATCACCCAGCGAACCACCGACACACAGCAGATCGCCGGGTTTCGCCCCGCTGCGGGTCAAGGCCTGACCCGCAGGCACGCGCCCGAAAACCGTCAGCGTCAGACTCAATGGCCCGCGCGTCGTATCGCCGCCCACCAAACGCAGCCCACAGCTTTGCGCCATGACGTTCAAACCGCGAGCAAACGCCTGCAGCCAGTCGGCCTGGACTTCCGGCAGGGTCAGGGCAAGGGTGAAGGCAACGGGCGTGGCGCCCATGGCCGCAAGGTCACTGGCGGAAACCGCAAGTGCGCGCTGGCCGAGCAGGAAAGGGTCGCAAACCTCGGGGAAATGCACCCCGGCGACCAGCGTATCGGTGGAAATTGCCAACTGCTTGCCGGGCGGCAGCGTCAGCAAGGCGCAGTCGTCACCGATCCCCAAAGCGACACCTTCACCCACTTGCGCACAGGGCGCAGCGGCGAAGTAATTGCGGATCAGCTCGAACTCGCCCATTTCAATCTCGTCCTGCACAACACGTCGGAGTGGCATGCACTTGTGGGAGCGACCGGGGTGGCGATCCACCTTGCTCGCGAAGAGATTGGCAAATCCAGCATATTTATCTGCCTGAAATACCGCATTCGCGAGCAAGCTCGCTCCCACAGTCACAGCGCCAACGGGTCGATGCCAGTTCTAGCGCTTGTGCGCCTTGACTTCGACTTCACGCAAGCGCGGAGCCAGCTTGTCCAGCACGCCATTGACGAACTTGTGGCCGTCAGTGGAGCCGTAGACCTTGGCCAGTTCGATGCCTTCGTTGATCACAACGCGGTACGGCACGTCGATGCGCTTGAGCAGCTCGTAGGTGGACAGGCGCAGGATGGCCAGTTCAACCGGGTCGAGTTCTTCGATGGTGATGTCCAGGCATGGCGCCAGAACCGCATCGATTTCGTCCTTGTTGGTCGGCACGCCGCGCAACAATTCGCTGAAGTAAGCGCCATCAACTGTTTTGAAATCGTTGTCGACGCGGAACTGCGCCTCGATTTCATTCAGCGAATGACCTGCCATGTGCCACTGATACAGAGCCTGGGTAGCCATCTGGCGCGCTTCGCGACGTTTGGCACTCTTGCTCTTGGCAACTTCCGGCGACTTTTCTTCGCGGGGGTTGAACTGATCGCTCTCGTCAGAAATCACTTGGCCTCCAACTGCGCCAGCAGGCTAACCATTTCAAGGGCGGACAACGCAGCTTCTGCGCCTTTGTTGCCAGCCTTGGTGCCGGAACGCTCGATGGCTTGCTCGATGGAGTCAACGGTCAGCACGCCGAAGGCGACCGGAATACCGAATTCCATGGAAACCTGAGACAGGCCTTTGACGCATTCACCAGCCACGTATTCAAAATGCGGAGTACCACCACGAATGACGGCGCCCAAGGCAACGATGGCGGCGTATTCGCTCAGTTGCGCTACTTTCTGCACAACCAGCGGAATTTCGAAGGCACCCGGCGCGCGGATGATGGTGATGTCGCTTTCGCTTACGCCATGGCGAACCAGGGCATCAACGGCACCGCTCACCAGACTTTCCACGACAAAGCTGTTGAAACGGCCTACCACAAGGGCATAGCGACCTTGGGGGGCGATGAAGGTACCTTCGATGGTCTTCAGGGTCATTCGGGTGAGTCTCGTCTTAAAGAGCAAGCACGCCTTGGCGGCGAACTTTGAGGGATTTTAGGCCACGAATCGTAACTGTCAGGGCGAAAGCTGCACACACCTTGCGTGTATGACGGCGAACGCCCTGCCGGTATTTATTCGGAGGGCACGTATTCTACAACTTCCAGATCGAAACCGGATATCGCATTGAACTTCATTGGTGAGCTCATCAGGCGCATTTTACGCACGCCCAGGTCCCGAAGGATCTGCGAACCGGCGCCAACCGTGCTGTAAGTGGTCGGCGATTTGATCGGCAACTGCTCGGCGGTTTCGCGGATATGCGCGAGTAAAACGTCGCCATCCAGCGGGTGACCAAGCAACAGCACGACACCACTGCCCGCCTCGGAGACCGCAGACATAGCGGCGCGCAGGCTCCAGCGGCCGGGCTGTTTGACCATCAACAGGTCGCGCAGCGGGTCCATGTTGTGCACTCGCACCAGTGTTGGTTCTTCTGCACAGATCTTGCCCAGGGTCAGCGCCAGGTGCACGTCGCCTTCCACCGAATCGCGGTAGGTGACCAGATTGAACTGGCCCAGTTCGCTGTCCAGCGGCTGCTCGGCAATCCGCTGAACGGTACGTTCGTGGATCATCCGGTAGTGAATCAGGTCGGCGATGGTACCGATCTTGATGCCGTGTTCGGCGGCAAAGGTTTCCAGCTCGGCGCGACGGGACATCGTGCCATCATCGTTCATCACTTCGCAGATCACGCCGCTGGCCTCGAAACCGGCCATGCGCGCCAGGTCGCAGGCGGCTTCGGTGTGACCGGCGCGGGACAGCGTGCCGCCCGCCTGGGCCATCAACGGGAAGATGTGCCCGGGGCTGACGATGTCTTCGGCCTTGGCATCCTTGGCAGCGGCCGCTTGAACGGTGCGCGCGCGGTCGGCAGCGGAGATGCCGGTGGTCACGCCTTCGGCGGCTTCGATGGACACAGTGAACTTGGTGCCGAAACCGGAACCGTTGCGTGGCGCCATCAATGGCAACTTGAGGGTCTCGCAGCGCTCGCGGGTCATGGGCATGCAGATCAGCCCACGGGCGTGCTTGGCCATGAAGTTGATGTGCTCGGCTTTGACGCACTCGGCGGCCATGATCAGATCGCCTTCGTTCTCGCGATCTTCGTCATCCATAAGGATGACCATCTTGCCTTGGCGAATGTCTTCAACCAGTTCTTCAATGCTGTTGAGCGCCACGTGGCACCCCCTTGATTCAGGATTTGAGGTAGCCGTTGGCGGCCAGAAAACTTTCAGTAATGGTGCCAGCCTGCCCTTTGGAGGAATCGGCCGCCTTGTCACCCATCAACAGACGCTCCAGATAACGCGCCAGCAGGTCCACTTCCAGATTCACCTTACGGCCCGCACGGTAGTCGGACATGATGGTTTCAGCCAGGGTGTGCGGCACGATGGTCAGTTCGAATTCAGCGCCATCCACGGCGTTCACGGTGAGGCTGGTGCCATCGACCGTGATCGAGCCTTTATGAGAAATGTACTTGGCCAGCTCGCGCGGGGCGCGAACGCGAAATTGAATCGCCCGGGCATTCTCTTCGCGAGACAGGATTTCGCCAACGCCATCAACGTGGCCGCTGACCAGATGGCCGCCCAGACGCGTCGTCGGCGTCAGGGCTTTCTCCAGATTGACGCGGCTGCCAGGCTTGAGATCGACCATCGCCGTCACGTCGAGGGTTTCGCGGCTGACGTCAGCCCAGAAACCGTCGCCCGGCAGCTCCACCGCAGTCAGGCAGACGCCATTGACCGCGATGCTGTCGCCCAGTTTGACGTCGCCCAGATCGAGCTTGCCGGTCTCCACATAAACGCGGACATCGCCGCCTTTAGGGGTCATGGCGCGGATGCTGCCGATGGATTCGATGATGCCGGTAAACATGGGGTTCTCCAGGAGACCAAAGCCTGCGCGCTGAGCGAAAGGCCGAAATTATACGCCCGCGAGCGGCGTGGGTATCGCAGTGACTCGCCAGTCATTGCCGACTGCGCGCATTTCCACGATGTTCAGCTCCAGCGCTTCACTCATCTGCGCCAGCGGCAGGTCGAGCAGCGGCCGGGCCGAAGAGCCGAGAAACTTGCCCGCGATAAAAATCTGAAACTCATCCACCAACCCAAGGCGCGTAAACGCCCCGGCCAGACGCGGGCCGGCTTCGATCAACACATCATTGGCGCCACGGGCGGCCAGTTCGACCAGCAATCTACGCAAATCAACGTGGCCATCGGCGCTCGCCAGGGCCAGCATGTCATGCCCTTCAGCGTGATAGCGCTCACGGGCCGACGCTGCGGCGCAAGTCGCGACCAAAGCATGATCGGCCTGAAAAAACGGCGCACTCAATGGCACCCGCAAGCGGCCATCGACCAATACCCGCAGCGGCGGACGGGTCATCGCCAAGGCGGTCAATTCGGCATTCAGGCCTAGCTCGTCAGGGCGCACGGTCAAGCGCGCGTTGTCCGCCAAAACCGTGTCCGCGCCGGTGAGCACAACACTCGACTGGGCGCGCAGACGCTGCACCGCCGAGCGCGCTTCGCGGCCGGTAATCCACTGGCTCTCGCCGCTGGCCATGGCCGTGCGACCGTCCAGGCTCATGGCCATTTTGACCCGCACGTAAGGCAAGCCTTTTTCCATACGCTTCAAAAAGCCTTTGTTCAGTGCGCGGGCTTCGCTTTCCAGCACACCGCTCTGCACCGCAATCCCGGCGCCCATCAAGCGCAGCAGGCCGCGACCGGCGACATCGGGATTGGGGTCTTGCATGGCCGCGACAACCCGCGCGACACCGGCATTGACCAGCGCGTCGGCACAGGGCGGCGTGCGTCCGTGATGACTGCACGGTTCAAGGGTGACGTAAGCGGTCGCGCCTCGGGCCTTGTCGCCCGCATGCAGCAGCGCGTGGACCTCCGCGTGGGGTTCGCCAGCGCGGGCGTGCCAGCCTTCGCCGACAATCTGCCCGTCGCGCACGATCACACAGCCGACCCGAGGGTTGGGATGCGTCGAATAAATGCCTTTGCGCGCCAGTTCCAGCGCGCGGGCCATGTAATGGGTGTCCAGAGCGTTTTGCTCAGTCAACGGGGCGCTCACTCTTTAACCGGCTCACGAGCCAGGCGGTCGATTTCTTCGCGAAACTCGTTGAGATCCTGAAAACGTTTATAAACCGACGCGAAGCGGATATACGCCACTTCGTCGAGCTTCTGCAGCTCGGCCATGACCAGCTCGCCGACCACCAGGGATTTGACTTCGCGCTCACCGGTCGCACGTAGCTTGTGCTTGATGTGGACCAGCGCGGCTTCGAGACGCTCGACGCTGACCGGCCGCTTTTCAAGGGCCCGCTGCATACCGGCGCGCAGCTTTTCATCGTCGAACGGCTGACGGCTGCCGTCTTGCTTGATCAGGCGCGGCAACACCAGTTCGGCGGTTTCGAACGTCGTGAAGCGCTCACCGCAAGCCAGGCATTCGCGACGGCGACGTACCTGTTCGCCTTCGGCAACAAGGCGTGAGTCGATGACTTTGGTGTCGTTGGCACCGCAGAAGGGACAGTGCATGGTCGCAGGCAACAAAAATAGGAAGGGCCGCCATGGTAGCGCATCCCGCAGGCAAGACAAGTCTTGGCCTTTGCGGTATATAGACGCGCAGCGCACGCGGCGTTCGGTAATACTGCCCGCGATGCGACACTTTTAACCTCCCGTCAGCGATGAATGAACGGTTCCCATGGCCGTCCTTCATATTAGTATTTGTTGGAGCTGTTCATGACGCTACGACCGTTTGTCTTGCTCGGCCTCGTCGGGCTGCTCGCTGCGTGCAGCAGTAACGATGCCGCCAAACCGGCCCCGGCCAAGGCTGTGACCGCACCTGTCAGCAAAGCCCCGGCTGGCCCGGAACCGCTGCTGCCTTATCAGCGCGAACTCAGCGGCCAATTGCTCGGCGTGCCCGCTGGCGCCGAAGTCGAACTGGCGTTGCTGGTGATCGACAACCAGGGTCGTCCGCAAAAACTGCTGACCAGTACCAAGCTGGCGGGCAACAATCAGTCGCTGCCGTTTCAGCTGCGTTTCAATCCCGAAGCCTTTCCAGCCGGGGCGCGGGTCGAACTGCGCGGGCGCGCGAGCAAATCCGGGCAGTTGATCCTGCACCTGCCGTCGGTGCAAATTCAGCAACCCACCACTCAAGCGCTGGGTCAGCTGCAATTCGAGCCGGCGCCTTAATACCCAAGCCGAACCCGTGGGACTGGATTCATCCGGGAAGGCGTCATTTCAGCCTGCCTGATTTGCAGTGCTTGCACCGGCCTCTTCGGGAATAAATTCCCTCCTACGGGGAGAGCGGCCAATGCACCGCTTTGCGCAATCCCACGCGCCCTTTATAGTTGGCGGCATTCAGATTCCCCCGAGACTCGCAATGAACCAGGAAACCTCCTACATCTTCGACGCCACTGACGCGACCTTCCAGCAGTTGGTCATCGACAAGTCGTTCGACCAACCCGTGCTGGTGGACTTCTGGGCTGAGTGGTGTGCACCGTGCAAGGTGCTGATGCCGCTGCTGGCAAAAATCACCGAGGAATACCAAGGCGAGTTGCTGCTGGCCAAAGTCGACTGCGACGCCGAGCAAGACATCGTCGCGCGCTTCGGCATTCGCAGCCTGCCAACCGTGGTGTTGTTCAAGGACGGTCAGCCCATCGACGGTTTTACCGGTGCGCAGCCTGAATCGGAGATTCGCAAGATTCTCGATCAGCACGTGGTCATGCCCGCGCCTGTCGCGGCCGACCCGCTGAAACTGGCCCAGGAAATGTTCGCTGAAAGTCATTTCGCCGAAGCCGAGGCCGCGCTGCAACAGTTGCTGACTGAAGACAACACCAACGCCGCCGCGCTGATTCTGTATGCGCGCTGCCTGGCGGAGCGTGGCGAACTGGGCGAAGCCCGTGCAGTGCTGGATGCCGTCAGCGGTGACGAACATAAAGCCGAGCTGGCCGGTGCCCGTGCGCAACTGACGTTCCTGGCCGAAGCCAAAGCCTTCCCGGACGCCGCCGACCTCAAGGCGCGGATCGCGCAAAACCCGCAGGACGACGAAGCCGTGCATCAACTGGCAATTCAGCAACTGGCGCGCCAGCAGTACGAAGCCGCGTTGGAAGGCCTGTTGAAACTGTTCATCCGCAACCGCAATTACGCCGATGGCTTGCCGCACAAAACGTTGCTGCAAGTGTTCGACCTGCTGGGCAACGATCACCCGCTGGTCACGGCTTACCGCCGCAAGTTGTTCGCTGCGCTGTACTAGTCCTCCCAGCTTAATCCTTCCAGATATAGAGCGGCGCATCCTGGCCGCTCTCGACCTTGACCTGCGCGTTGTGGCGCAAGCGCACCAGCAAGCGCTTGCCCGCCGCCGTGCTGCCGGTCAGTCCTTCCAGTTGATCAAGTAATTCCGGCCCGTTCATCTGCCCAGCCTTGCGCAGCAGGTCCTGGGCGATTTGCCAAAGCGCGTCGTCTTGAGTCACCGGCTTGCTGTCGGCCACCGCCGCTTCCGGCTTGGCGGCCTTGAGCTGCACGCCCAACTGCGCCCAATCGCCTTCGTCCAGCTCCAGGGTCAAATCCACCGGCCAGTCGCCGACGGTTCCGCGTATACGCAACATGGGGGTTTCCTCATTTTTTTGCCGGGGGACATGCTCGCATAGATTCGGTGCTTGCCTGATTGATCTTCATTGTCTGAACCACCGCCTTCGCGAGCAAGCTCGCTCCCACAAGTAGAACGCATTTCAGGGTGGAAGCGAGCTTGCTCGCGAAGAGGCCGGTGATAACCACATTTAAAAATTGAAATACTCGTTGGAACGAGGCTTGCCCGCGAAGGCGTCAGGTCAGACGCAGGATGTGTATCGGAGGTACCGGCCTCTTCGCGGGCAAGCCTCGCTCCTACGAATTCGGTGTCAATCTGTAGACATTTCCTACGCTATGAATCGCTGTCATTACCTCGTGGATCGCGTCTCGCATCGGTAATGTGCGCCGGTCGTTGCAGCAGCAGCGAACGGATTTCGCAGCCCGAATCAGCAAAGGCAGACAAACTTACAAAACGCTTAATGGCGGCTGTATGTGGGACACCTGATGGTGTGCCGGGATGCCTTTGCCTCGGTCTGCGAACCCGTATACAGCCGCCACCCTTCGAACGCAGCGTCGTGTGGCAGTCTTTTTTTGACAAAGGATATGTACATGAAAAATCTGAAACACAGCTGCCCGTCCCATCAATCCCTCGAATGCCTCCACGAAGCCAAACGCCAGGGCTTCGCCTACCTCACTCCCGATGAACATCGACTCATCGAAACCCTACGCTGGACCAGCCATTGTGGCCGCGACCTCATTTATACGCTGGCCAAAGACCTGCGCCAGACGCGGCCTTGGGATAACCGCATTTAAAGATTGAAATACCCGCCGGAAGCATAACTGTTATAAGATCACATAACGATTTTATCCAAATGTGTCCCGGAGACTGTTTTATGCGCCGTCTGCTTCTTGCTCTGCCGTTCGTCCTGCTGCCGCTCGCCATCGCTCAGGCGGCTGATGAGCACGACCACGATCATGAACATGGCAGCCTCGGCGCGCATGAGCATGGCGTGGGTCGACTGGACGTGGCGCTGGAAGGTCAGAAGCTGGAATTCGAACTGGATAGCCCGGCGATGAACATCGTCGGCTTCGAGCACGAAGCTACCAGCGCAGAAGACAAGGCCAAGGTCGCCGCAGCCCGCGAAGTGTTGCTCAAGCCCAACGCGCTGTTCAGCATGCCGGAAGCGGCGCAGTGCTCGGTGACCTCCTTGAAGCTGGAAAGCCCGCTGTTCGGCGACAAGCCCGATGCCGACGATCATGACGACGCCAAGGCCGGGGAACACCACGAGCACAGCGAGATTCATGGCAACTACACCTTCGTCTGCAAGGTTCCGGCGGTGCTGAAAACCCTCGATCTGTCGCAGATCTTCAAGTCATTCCCGGCCACGCAAAAACTTCAGGTACAGCTGATTTCGCCAAAAGGCCAGTCCGGCGCCGAAGTGCGTCCAAGCAACCCGAAACTGAAATTCTGATTCGGTATGGATCAGCCACTTATTGAATTGTCCGACCTCGGTTTCAGCTGGCCGGGACATGCGCCGTTGCTGGACATCCCGGCTTTTCGCCTGGAGCCGGGTGAAACGCTGTTCCTCAAAGGCCCCAGCGGCAGCGGCAAGACCACTCTGCTCGGCCTGCTCGGCGGCGTGCAGACACCCAATCGCGGCAGCATTCGCTTGCTGGGCCAGGAACTGACGCAGTTGTCTGCCAGCGCCCGCGACCGGTTTCGGGTCGATCACACCGGTTACATCTTCCAGCAGTTCAACCTGTTGCCGTTTCTGTCGGTGCGCGAGAACGTCGAGCTGCCTTGCCACTTTTCCAAAGTCCGCGCGCAACGGGCGATTCAGCGCCATGGCAGCGTAGCGAAAGCCACCGTCACGCTACTGGCGCATCTGGGCCTGAAAGATCCGCAGATGCTCGGCCGTCGCGCCGACTCACTGTCCATCGGTCAGCAACAACGGGTCGCTGCCGCGCGGGCCTTGATCGGTCAGCCGGAACTGGTGATCGCTGACGAGCCCACCTCTGCGCTGGATGCCGACGCCCGGGA
This sequence comes from Pseudomonas sp. DSP3-2-3, assembly GCF_049898225.1. Classification (NCBI taxonomy): domain Bacteria; kingdom Pseudomonadati; phylum Pseudomonadota; class Gammaproteobacteria; order Pseudomonadales; family Pseudomonadaceae; genus Pseudomonas; species Pseudomonas sp. DSP3-2-3. The sequence continues at coordinate 34,262 of NZ_JAFCXH010000026.1, forward strand.
AGCCTTCATTAAATTGTTGTTCGCCGAATGTCGCGAAGCGGGCGCCAGCCTGTTGTTCGTCAGCCATGATCAAAGCCTTGCGCCGCTGTTCGACCGCGCGCTGTCGTTGTCCGAACTCAATCGCGCCGCCGTCGCCGCAGAGGTTTGAGATGTATCTGTTTCGTCTAGCCATGGCCAGTCTGGCCAATCGGCGCTTTACCGCTTTTCTCACCGCATTCGCCATTGCCTTGTCGGTGTGCCTGTTGCTGGCCGTCGAACGCGTGCGCACCGAAGCCCGCGCCAGTTTCGCCAGCACCATCAGCGGCACGGACCTGATCGTCGGCGCCCGCTCCGGCTCGGTCAACTTGCTGCTGTATTCGGTATTCCGCATCGGCAACGCCACCAACAACATCCGTTGGGACAGCTTCGAGCACTTCGCCCAGAGCAAACAGGTGAAGTGGGCGATTCCGATTTCCCTGGGCGACTCGCATCGCGGTTATCGGGTGATGGGCACCAACGAAAGCTATTTCGAGCATTACCAGTTCGGCCGCCAGCAACACCTGGAGCTTGCCGAAGGTCGCGCGTTTGCCACCGATCCATTCGAAGTGGTGCTCGGTGCCGAGGTGGCTGACGCACTGAAGTACAAGCTCGGCGACAAGCTGGTGCTGGCCCATGGCGTGGCGGCGATCAGTCTGGTCAAGCACGACGACAAGCCCTTCACTGTGGTCGGTATTCTCAAGCGCACCGGCACGCCGGTGGATCGCACCTTGCACATCAGCCTGGGCGGCATGGAAGCGATTCATATCGATTGGCAGAACGGCGTGCCTGCTCACGGCACCGGACGAATTTCCGCCGATCAGGCGCGCAACATGGACCTCACGCCGCAAGCGATCACCGCGTTCATGCTGGGCCTGAACAGCAAGATCGCCACGTTCAGCGTGCAGCGCGAGATCAATGAATTTCGCGGCGAGCCGATGCTGGCGATCCTGCCCGGCGTGGCGCTGCAGGAACTGTGGAGCCTGATGGGCACCGCCGAAAAAGCCTTGTTCGTGATCTCACTGTTCGTGGTGCTGACCGGCTTGATCGGCATGTTGACGGCGATTCTCACCAGCCTCAATGAACGGCGCCGGGAGATGGCGATTTTGCGTTCGGTGGGCGCGCGTCCCTGGCACATCGCAAGCCTGCTGGTGCTGGAAGCGTTCGCCCTGGCGCTGGCCGGCGTGGTCAGCGGCGTGGTGCTGTTGTACATCGGCATTGCCGCTGCGCAAAGTTATGTGCAAGCCAACTACGGTTTGTTTTTGCCACTGTCATTGCCCAGCGAATATGAATGGACGCTGCTCGGCGGTATTCTGGCCGCCGCGTTGCTGATGGGTGCTGTGCCCGCATGGCGCGCCTATCGGCAGTCTTTGGCCGATGGCCTGTCGATCCGTTTATGAGGATGTTGAACATGCGCCGTTTGCTGCTCGCGCTGTTGCTGTTGGTTGCGACGCCGTTGTGGGCGGCGCAAACCCGAGTGCTGACCTGGGAAGAAATGATCCCGCCTGACGCGCCGAAAATCGCTCCGATCACGGCTCCGATCCATGATTTGTCGAAGCTCTCCGATGCGCTGTCGGTCGAGTCAGCGCCAGCCGCGCATCAAGTCGCGCCGCACGCGCCGGTGGTCAAGGCGCTCAACGGACAACGGGTACGCCTGCCGGGTTATATCGTGCCGCTGGAAGTCAGCGAAGAAGGTCGCGTGATCGAGTTCCTGTTGGTCCCGTACTTCGGCGCCTGCATTCATGTGCCGCCACCGCCCTCGAACCAGATCGTGCACGTCACCAGCGAGCTGGGTGTGAAGGTTGACGAGTTGTACCAGCCGTACTGGATCGAAGGGCCGATGCAGGTCAAGGCGTCCACCAGCGAACTGGCCGATGCCGGTTATCAAATGGAGGCTGACCAGATTCTGGTCTACGAGTTGCCGGACTCCTGAGGGGTGAGAGCTGAGAGTGAAGGCTTCATCGCGTTTTATTGAGCTGTGTCAAAGCCGCGTTCCAGACGCGCCGTAACATTGCACACAGACAACTTGAACCGCCTTTGGAGCCCCCATGAACAAGTCTTTGCTCAGCGCATCCCTCTTCGCGCTCGCACTCAGTGCCCCGCTCGTAGCTCACGCTCACGAAGCAGGCGATATCATCGTCCGTGCCGGCGTCGCGCACGTTGAGCCAAACGAAGACAGCGGCGAGGTGAAACTCGATGGCACGAAAGTGTCCGGTTCCAAAGCGACTCTGGATGGCGATAACCAGCTGGGTCTGACCTTCGCTTACATGCTGACCCCGCACATTGGTCTTGAGCTGTTGGCGGCATCGCCTTTCAGCCACACCGTTTCAGTGAAGGGCCTTGGTCCGGGCCTTGATGGCAAGCTGGCAGACGTCAAGCAGCTGCCACCAACGCTGTCGCTGCAATACTACCCAATGGAACCGTCGTCGAAGTTCCAGCCGTACGCCGGTATCGGTATCAACTACACCACGTTCTTCGATACTGACCTGACTGGCACCCGTAAAAGCGAAGGCTTCAGCAACCTCAAGCTGAAGGACTCATTCGGTCTGGCGGGCCAAATCGGTATGGACTACATGCTGACCGACAGAGTCATGCTTAACGCCTCGGTCTGGTACGTGGACATCGACACCGACGCCAGCGTAGACGGCCCGTCTGCCCTAAGCGTTGGCAAGACCAAAGTCAGCGTCGATATCGATCCATGGGTTTACATGGTCGGCGTTGGTTACAAATTCTGATACCCGACGGGGAAAATCAGGAACCAAAAAAAGCACCTTCACGGTGCTTTTTTTATACCTCGAATCTGAGGTTACAACGCATCAACGCCCCAGCAGTTTTGCCAGGCCGACGGTCAACGGGGTCGGCTCATCCAGGATAAACCTCGCCAACAACCGCTGATTGTTGGCCCGGGAATGCTTGATGTCCCCGGAACGTGGATCCTTGTAGGTGATTTCAGGCAGTTGGCCAACGACATCGGACAAGGCCCCCAGCAACTGATTGAGCGAGGTTGTCTTGTTCAGGCCGACGTTGAACGCGCGCTCTTCGGGCTGAGGCATTTCCAGCGCCTGGGTCAGCAGCTTGACCAGATCGCCCACGTAGAAAAAGTCGCGAGTCTGTTCGCCATCGCCAAACACGGCAATCGGCAGGCCCTTTTCAGCGCGCTCGGCAAAGATGCTGATCACGCCCGAGTACGGCGAAGATGGGTCCTGGCGCGGACCGAAAATATTGAAGAAGCGAAAGATCACCGGCTCAAGGCCGTGTTGGCGCCGGTAGAAGTCCAGGTAGTGCTCACTGGAAAGCTTGTCCGACGCGTAAGGCGTCAGTGGAGACTTGGCGGTGTCTTCGCTGATCGCCTGACCTTCGCCGTTGTTGCCGTAAATCGCCGCGCTGGAGGCGAACACCACACGCTTGATACCGGCCTGACGCATGGCTTCGCATACATTCAGGGTGCCGATGAAATTGCTCTGGTGCGTGCGAACCGGGTCATCCACGGAAGCCTGAACCGACGCGACCGCCGCCAGATGCGCAACGGCCTGACAACCTTCGGCGGCGCGGGCCACCAATGCGGCATCGGCGACATCGCCTTCGATCAGTTCGACACGCGGATTATCCAAGGGCAGATTGCTGCGCTTGCCGGTGGAAAGGTCATCGAGAATGCGTACGCGGTAGCCTTTGGCAAGCAGCGCGTCGGTGAGGTGCGAGCCAATAAAACCGGCACCGCCGGTAATCAGAACAGGAGCTTCAGACATGTCGGTAGTAGCGATCCAGTAGGCTTGGCAGGCCTGCACGCCATGCGCGCGGCTTGATGCCAAAGGTATGAAGGATTTTTTTGCAGGCCAGCACGCCGTGTTGCGGCTCTTCTGCCGCGTCCGGCCGTGCGGCGTGAGCCTGGGCGGTGGGCGCTTCGATGGCCAGCGGATGCAGCGGGCTGGCTTCGGTGATGATTGCCTGGCCCAGCGCCAAAGGCGTGGTCGCCTCGTGACCGGCGTAATGGTACGTGCCCCACAACGGCGCTTCGCAATCGAGCTGTTTGAGCACGGCAATGATCACTCGCGCGGCGTCATCGACAGGCGTTGGATTACCGCGCCGATCGTCGGCCAGCAGCAGTGCTTCGGGAGATTCGGCCCGGGTCAGGAAGCGACCCAGCACACCGTCGGCGCTGTCATCGAGCAACCAGCCAAAACGCAGCAGCACATGTTGCGGGCAGGTGGCGCGCACACTTTGTTCTATACGCCACAGCGCCTGACCGCGCAGCCCCAGCGGCACCGGCTCGTCTTTTTCGCTGTAGGCAGTCGCGCGCGAGCCGTCGAAAACCCGATAACTCGAAGGCTGAAACAGGACGATGTTGTGGTGCTGGCACAGCTCGGCGAGACGCTCCACGGAGCGTTCCTGGCTGGACAGTCGCAGTTCGCTAACCGTTTCGGCCTGAAACCAGTCGAAATAGTAAGCGAGGTTGATCAAGGCATCGGGACGGGTGTCATCGAGCAGTTGCGTCAGGCTCGCTGCATCCCAGCCGTCTTGCGGCGGACGCGGCGCGAGGAAACCAATGTCTTCCTCGGCACCCAGACGAATCAGCGCCTGCCCGAGGGCATTCCCGCCGCCCAACAGCATAAGGCGCATTCGCATAGAGTCAGCAGGCTCGGTATCAAATCCAATGAAATATTATGTGTTAAAACGCCTGCAAACATATCACGTTGCCGCTTAACCCCCAACCGTTTGGGTTTGTGGGGATTTTCCTACAGGCCTGCCAGCTAGTGGGACCGGCTTTAGCCGGGAAGACTGCATTCCTGACAATACAAAGGTTGCGGATGTGATGGCCTCTTCCCGGCTAAAGCCGATCCCACGAATCATTCCAAACCCAATGATGGGTTGAGTCTCCGCACCACCGATCAAAGGCCCTTGCATCCGCCCGCCTGCCCCCTCATTAATTGCCTCATGAATCTTCCGCATATCCCTGACCCGGCGCTCGATGGTTTTCATCCGGCGGTCAGCGCCTGGTTTCGCAGCACTTTCCCGGCGGTTACCCCTGCTCAGGCGCAGGCGTGGCCGTTGATCAAGGCGCGACGCTCAACGCTGATCGCTGCGCCCACCGGTTCGGGTAAAACCTTGACGGCGTTTCTCGCGGTGCTCGACGATCTGGTGCATCACGGCCTGGAAAACGGCGGCGAACTGCCGCAACAGACCTTCGTGGTGTATGTGTCGCCGCTCAAGGCGCTGTCCAACGACATTCAGATCAACCTGCAAAACCCGCTGGCGGGCATCACCGAACAACTGGCGCGGATGGGCTTGCCGCCGCTGCGTATCAGCACCGCCGTGCGCACCGGGGATACGCCGCAGAAAGACCGCGCCAGCATGCGCAAAAAAGCCCCGCACATCCTGGTGACCACGCCGGAATCGCTGTACGTGCTGCTCGGCTCGGATTCCGGGCGCAGCATGCTCGCTGGCACCCGAACCGTTATTGTCGATGAAATCCACGCCATCGCCGCCAGCAAACGCGGCAGCCATCTGGCGTTGAGCCTTGAACGGCTGCAAGCCTTGTGCAGCGTGCCGCTGTTGCGCATCGGCTTGTCGGCGACGCAGAAACCCATCGAGTTGGTGTCGCGTTTTCTGGTGGGTGCCGACCGAGTCAAACGCCCGTGCGCCATCGTCGATATCGGCCACGCCCGCCCACGGGATCTGGGAATTGAAGTGCCGCCCGTGGCGCTGGGCCCGGTGATGGCCAATGACGTTTGGCAGCTGGTCTACGACCGTTTGGCGGTGCTGGCCCGCGAACATCGCACCACGCTGATTTTTGTGAACACCCGGCGCATGGCCGAACGCATGGCCCGGCATTTGAGTGAGCGCCTGGGCAAAGAAGCCGTAGCCGCGCATCACGGCAGCCTGGCCAAGGAACAGCGCCTGGATGCCGAGCAACGTCTCAAGCGCGGCGACCTGCAAGTCTTGATCGCCACCGCGTCACTGGAACTGGGGATCGATATCGGTGACGTGGATCTGGTCTGCCAGATTGCGTCGCCGCGCTCGATCTCGGCATTTTTGCAGCGTGTCGGCCGTTCCGGGCACCACGTCGGCGGCACGCCCAAAGGCCGTCTGTTTGCCACCTCCAGAGATGACCTGATCGAATGCGCCGCACTGCTGGACTGCGTGCGCCGGGGTGAACTGGACATTCTGCAGATCCCCAAGGCGCCGCTGGACGTGCTGGCCCAGCAGATCGTCGCCGAGGTCAGTTGCCAGGAATGGCAGGAGCAAGCGCTGCTGGACATGTTCCGCCAGGCCTCGCCGTATGCCGAACTGGACGCCGAGCATCATCAGGCCCTGTTAAGCATGCTGGCCGAGGGTTACACCGGTCGCCAAGGCGTGCGTAGCGCTTATATTCATCGCGATGCGTTGACCCGCACTTTGCGCGGCCGACGCGGCAGCAAGCTGACCGCGGTCACCAGCGGCGGCACGATCCCGGACAACGCCGACTACAGCGTGATCCTCGAACCCCAGGCGCTGAACATCGGCACGGTCAACGAAGACTTCGCCGTGGAAAGCATCGCCGGGGATATCTTCCAGCTGGGCAACACCTCGTACCGCATCCTGCGCATAGAAAGCGGCCGGGTGCGCGTCGAGGACGCCCACGGCCAGCCGCCGACCATTCCGTTCTGGCTCGGCGAAGCGCCGGGACGCAGCGATGAACTGTCACTCGCCGTGGCACGCCTGCAAGGGCAGATCGACGCGCTGCTCGGCGCGCATCCTGGCGACTTGCAGCCGTGCATCGACTGGCTGATCGACACGCTCGGACTGAATCTGGCCAGCGCCGAACAACTGGTGGATTACCTGGCGCGCACCCGCTCGGTGTTGAGCGCGCTGCCGTCCCAGGACACGCTGATCATGGAGCGTTTCTTCGATGAAACCGGGGGCACGCAGCTGATTATTCATACCCCGTTCGGCAGCCGCATCAATCGCGCTTGGGGCCTGGCGCTGCGCAAGCGCTTTTGCCGCACGTTCAATTTCGAGCTGCAAGCGGCGGCCAGCGAAGATGCCATCGTGCTGTCGCTGTCCACCAGCCACAGCTTTGAACTGGATGAAGTCTGGAAATATCTGCACTCCAACAGCGCCGAACATTTGCTGATTCAGGCGGTGCTGGATGCGCCGCTGTTTGGTGTGCGTTGGCGCTGGAATGCGGGCACCGCGCTGGCCTTGCCGCGCTACATCGGCGGGCGCAAGGTTGCCCCGCAGTTGCAACGGATGAAAAGCGAAGACCTGATCGCCACGGTGTTCCCGGATCAAATCGCCTGCCTGGAGAATCTGGTGGGCGAACGGGACGTTCCCGATCATCCGCTGATCGAGCAAACCCTCGACGATTGCCTGCACGAAGCCATGGACGCCGAAGGTTGGCTGGCATTGTTGCGACGCATGGAAGGCGGGCAGATTCGCCTGATTGCCCGGGACTTGCTGGCGCCCTCGCCGCTTGCCGCCGAAATCCTCAATGCGCGGCCTTATGCATTTCTCGACGACGCGCCGCTGGAGGAACGCCGCACGCAAGCGGTGCTCAACCGACGCTGGAGCGATCCGCAATCCTCGGATGACCTCGGCGCGCTGGATGCCGAAGCCATCACGGCGGTCGGCGAAGAAGCCTGGCCGCAACCGCAGAATAGCGACGAGATGCATGAAGCGTTGATGAGCCTGAGTTGCGTGAGCGGTGCCGAAGCGCGGGCGCAGCCGTCGTGGCGGGAATGGCTGGAAAAACTCGCGCGTTCAGGGCGCGTCACGCGCCTGCAAGTCAGCGCGGAGCAGGCACTTTGGCTGCCGCTGGAACGTTTGTCCTGCCTGCAAGCTATTTATCCACAAGCCGAAATGCATCCGCCGCTGACCGCTCTGCCCGGCTTTGATCAGGAATGGGAGCGCGACGAGGCCATTGTTGAAGTCATTCGTGCGCGCCTGAGTGGCTTCGGTCCATTACCGGTGCCTGAGATTGCCGCGCCTCTAGCCTTGAGTACCAGCCACGTGGCGCAAGCGTTGGCGCGTCTGGAAAGCGAAGGTTATGTGTTGCGCGGCCGCTTCAGCCCTGGCGCAACCGATGACCAATGGTGCGAGCGCCATCTGCTGGCGCGCATTCATCGTTATACGGTCAAACGCCTGCGCCGGGAAATCGAGCCGGTGTCGTTGCAGGACTTCATGCGTTTTCTGTTCGACTGGCAGCATTTGTCCACCGCGACGCGCAGCCAAGGCCAGGCTGCGTTGCCGGAAGTCATCGCTCAACTCGAAGGTTTCAGCGCCGCCGCTGGCGCGTGGGACAGCGATTTACTGCCCGCGCGGCTCAAGGACTTTTCCCCCGGCTGGCTGGATGAGATTTGTCGCTCCGGCAAAGTGGTCTGGACGCGGATCGCCAACCGCAGCAAGACCGGAGGCTCGGCGCTGCGCAGCACGCCCATTGTGTTGCTGCCGCGCAGTCAGGTGAGTCTCTGGAGCGGATTGACCGAACAATCGGCCGTGGCGGACTTGTCGCTGAAAGCGCAAAAAGTGCATGCCGCACTGGCCAGCCAGGGCGCGATGTTTTTCGACGAACTGGTGACCGAAGCCCATCTGCTGCGCGCCGAACTGGAAATCGCCTTGCAGGAATTGGTCGCGGCCGGGTTGGTCAACGCCGATAGCTTCGCCGGTCTGCGCGCGCTGATCACGCCCGCCAGCAAACGCTCGGCGCATACCAGTCGACGCAATCGTGGCGCGTTTATCGGCGGCATGGATGACGCGGGGCGCTGGGCGCTGCTCAGGCGCGCTGCGGCGGAGCCCGCAGTTGTCGACAACAAACGGCCACAAGCGACTGATCCAGAAATACTTGAGCACATCGCGCTGACATTGCTGCGTCGTTATGGCGTGGTGTTCTGGCGCTTGCTGGAGCGCGAAGCCGATTGGCTGCCGAGCTGGCGCGAATTGTTGCGCACTTTTCATCGTCTGGAAGCGCGCGGCGAGATACGCGGCGGGCGCTTTGTCAGCGGCCTGGCGGGCGAGCAATTCGCCTTGCCGGAGGCGATCCCCGTGCTGCGTGAAATCCGCAAACGCCCGCTGGACGGCAGCTTGATCAGCTTGAGTGGGGTTGATCCGTTGAATCTGCTGGGCACCTTGCTACCCGGCCAGAAAGTGCCCGCGCTGGTGGGCAATCGGCTGATCTACCGCGACGGCATTCCTGCGGCTGCGATCATTGCGGGCAAACCGGTGTATTGGCTGGAGCTGGATGGCCAGGGTATGGGACAGATTCGTGAGCGGTTGTTGCGCTGAAAAACCTTGCTGATTGGCGCGATCCGGTCCCACGGGATGACCGCATTTTCACCTGTGGGAGCGAGCTTGCTCGCGAAGGGGCCAGTGGACCCGACAGAACTGCATGTCAGAAATACCGTCTTCGCAAGCAAGCTTGCTCCCACCGATGGTCCACCTACACCGCCGGGCTTTCCGACCCATCCCGATTCACCACATTAGGCTTGGCTGGCGCGGGTTGCCCTTCGTCATCAATCGCCAACGCCGGTGCGGCGCCGGGAATCGGGCTGATCACGGTCTGTGGATAAGTCTGCGCAAAGCGCACGTCGCTGGCTTTATCCACAAGTTTTTTCAAGCGCTCGTTGAAGGCTCGGCCCACGCCGTATTGCCCACCGGAAACTGTGCGGAATTGTGCGGTCAACACCACACCGTTGAGGTCCATACGGTCCACGCCGAACACTTCCAGCGGACCTTGCAGACTGCCTTTGAGCAAAATGTCCTCACTGATCGACTGCCCGGTTTCGCGGATCAAGGACAGCGCGCTGTCGATGTCGCTGTCGTAAGTGAACTGCACCGAGAAGAACGCATAGGCGAACTGCCGCGACTGATTGGTGACGGCTTTGATCTGGCCGAACGGCACCGAATGTACGAACCCTTTGCCATCACGCAGACGCACGGTGCGAATGGTCAGGCTCTCGACTGTGCCGGAATGCCCGGTGGACAGCACCACCCAATCGCCGACGGAAAAGGTGTCCTCAATGATGATGAACAAGCCGGTAATCACGTCCTGCACCAACTGCTGGGAACCGAAACCGATGGCCAGACCGACGACCCCGGCACCTGCCAGCAACGGCGCAACGTTGATGCCCAGATTGGCCATGGTGGTGATCGCGCAAATCACCACCAGGACGATTTTTATCGCGTTGCGCAGCAGCGGCAAAATGGTCTTGATGCGCGTGCTGGGCTGCCGTGAAGAACGAAGATTGATCGGGGTTTTCAGCGCTTCCTGAATTGCCGTGTCCAGCACCACCCACAGCAGCCAGGTGACCAACAGAATCAGACCGATGCTGCTCAACGATTCGCTGATGACCCGGCCCAAGGTATTGCGCTGGGCAAATTCGAACAGTGAAAAACCCCAGATGCGCCCCAGTATTTCGATAAAGCTGATGGCTAGCGCAATGCGCGCTACGGCATACAGCAGGCTGAGCAGGCGCTCTTTATACACATGCCCGCCGCGATCGGGCGCGACTGCAGGCTTGAACAGATGCTGGAAAACCGTACTGAGGAACACCGTGGCAATCAGCAACACGGTGGTGAACAACGCACAGCGCAGGGCTTTCTGGCTGTCGTCGCCGGCGCCGATCAGATTCACTGCCGACACCAGAATCATCAGCAGGATCGGCAGATACCACAGGTTGGAAAACACTTTCAGCGATTCCTGCAACGCTGGCTGCTTCAAGCGGCTGTGCAAGGAGCGGTTGCGTATCAGATGCGCAATCGGCCGACGGATCTTGATCACCAGAATGCAGAACACCACCGAGGCCACCAACCCGGTAAACACCGCGACGCTGGTGGTGACGTTGTTGCCGAACTGGCGCGCGATCTGCGGGCTGGTCAGTGCGTCGCTCAAGGCGGCCATGAACCCGACAACAAACAAAGGCCGCGGGCTGTAGCGCCGGATCATGCGTACCGCCGCGCGCTTGTGGCCGAAATCGAACATGACGATCACGCACAGCAGCACCGAGGTCGACACAATGCCGCTGCTGGTCGAATACGCGAAGCAAAGCGCAAGGGCGCGACCGACAGAAGCGTCCAGGAAATGGCTGACATACAGCGTCAGCGGTAGACAGACAATGGCGGGCAGCGTGTAGGGCAAAACGTAGCCCAGCAAGGCCTGACTGCGCTGGCGAACCGCGAGGAATGGCCGCCGGTTGAGACGAATCGCGAGGAAACTGCCCAGCGTGGTGAGGATCGCAAAAGCACCGATCCACACCACCGACAGCATCAGGAAATCGCCAGCTACACCCCACTGCGAGCGCGAAGACGGTTTGCTGACCAGTTTGTCCAGCTCGTTGGCCGCGCGATCAGCACGCAGTCGCCAGGAGTCGAGCAGGTGGCCATCAAGATCGAGTTTGTCCTGCACCTCGTCGATGCTTGAACTGATGGCACCGAGCAAACCGCCTTGAACCAGGATTTCCGCCGCGGCGGGCGCTTCTTCGGCGGGTGCCGCTGCGGCTGTGGGAGCTGCGGCGGGTGCGGGAGCCGCTGCGGCAGGCGCGTCGGCAGCTTGAAGATTGAAGTTGCCGGCGCACAAAAGAACGCAGAGCACGATGATGGACTTGAGATTCGGCAAAACGCTGGTCACTCCTCTGTTTATCAACTGCCGCTAGAACTGATTCGTTTTTGCCCGGCAAGTTCGCTTTTGCGCCCGCCGCCGGACCTTTGAACCGCTGGTGAACCTGCACCGAACCTTTGCCCAGACCGCCGCGTCACAGCTGGATATGGCAGCGCCGCCCGTCGTGTTTTCGCAGTCTGGAGGAAATGTTTCAATGCTTATCCATCCCAAGGCACATTACCGACCCTACACCTCTGCTGCGGGTGGCTGGGGTTCGGCCAGGTCCGTGATGCAGATTCTCTGGCGCGAACAAGCGCTGGGCAAAGGGTCAGTCGCGCTGTTCAAGCAAAATAAACCCGGCGGGTTCGCCTGCGTCAGCTGTGCCTGGGCCAAGCCGGGCAAGCCCCATCACCTGGAATTCTGCGAGAACGGCGCGAAGGCCACGGCGTGGGAACTGACGTCTCTCAAGACCAGCCCGGATTTTTTCGCCCGCCACTCAGTCACCGAGTTGCTGCAATGGCCCGATTACGACCTGGAACAACACGGCCGCCTGACTCATCCGTTGCGCTATGAGCCGCAAACCGATCATTACCGGGAGACCAGCTGGGAAGAAGCCTACCGCGAGATCGGTGCGCAATTGCGCGCAATCGAACCGGACAGCGTGGCGTTTTATGCATCAGGCCGCGCTTCGCTGGAAGCGTCGTTCATGTACCAGCTGTTCGCCCGGGCCTACGGCACCAACAACTTGCCCGACAGTTCGAACATGTGCCACGAAAGCACGTCGGTGGGTTTGCAGGAAAGCATCGGTGTGCCCATCGGCACAGTGACGCTTGATGATTTCGAGCACACCGACTGCATCTTTTTCTTCGGCCAGAACGTCGGCAGCAACAGCCCGCGCATGCTGCACCCGTTGCAGGAGGCGCGCAAACGCAATGTGCCGATTATCACCTTCAACCCGATCCGCGAGCGCGGCCTGGAACGCTTCGTCAATCCGCAATCCCCCAAGGAAATGCTCGGCCCGGACTCGACCGTGGTCAGCACTCAGTATCATCAGGTGGCAATCGGTGGCGACCTGGCGGCGCTAACCGGCATCGCCAAGGCCTTGTTCGAAATGGACATGGCGGCGCTGGTCAAAGGTGAGCCGCCGATCATCGATCTGGCGTTCATCGCCGAACACACTCAGGGCTTCGCCAGTTTTGTGGCCATGGCTCGCGCCTGCGCCTGGGAAACGTTGGAGCAGCGCTCCGGCCTGAGCCGTGGCGCCATGGAAGCCGCCGCGACGGTTTATGCCCGCAGCGAACGGGTGATGATCATCTACGGCATGGGCATAACCCAACATCGCCACGGCGTTGAAAACGTGCAGATGCTGGTCAATCTGCTGCTGTTGCGCGGGAATATCGGCAAGCCCGGCGCGGGGATTTGCCCGGTGCGCGGCCATTCCAACGTGCAAGGGCAGCGCACCGTGGGCATCACCGAAGATCCGGCGAAAGTCCCGGTGGATAAAATTGAAGCGTTGTACGGTTTTCATGTCCCGAGCAAGAAAGGCCGCGCCACGGTCGAGACCTGCGAAGGCATTCTCGACGGCAGCATGCAGGGTTTCATCGGCCTGGGCGGCAACTTCCTGCGGGCGATCCCGGATACATCGCGCATGGAACCGGCCTGGAAAAACCTGCAAGTGAGCGTGCAGATTGCGACCAAGCTCAATCGCACGCACCTGGTCACGGCAAAAAATACCTGGCTGCTGCCTTGCCTCGGCCGGATTGAAATCGACCGGCAAAACGGTCGCGAACAAACCTATAGCACTGAAGACAGCACCGGTTACATCCATGGCTGGAAAGGCCAGAGCGAACCGGTCAGCGAGCATTTGCGTGCGGAAGTGGCGATTATTGCCGGGCTGGCGGAGACAACCCTGTCGGGCATCGAGCGTATCGACTGGGATGCGTGGCGCAGCGACTATTCAACAATCCGCGAAGCCATTGGCGAGGTCTATCCGGAAATTTTCCATGATATGGAAACCCGCATGTGGCAACCCGGCGGCTTCCATCGTCCAGTGGCGGCGGCGCATCGGCAATGGAAGACCGAGAGTGGGCGTGCGCAGTTCATCACGCCGACGATGCTCAACGAAGACGACGATGTGGAGGTTGCGCCCGGGCGACGCGAGGTTATGCAGTTGATGACGATCCGCAGCAACGACCAATTCAACACTACGATCTACGGCTATGACGATCGCTTTCGTGGAATCAGCGGCACGCGCACAGTGATTTTCATGAACCGTAACGACATCGTCCGTCTGGGCTTCGCTCCCGGCGGCTGGGTGATGTTGACCACGGCGGTTGAGCAGGAAACCAAACGGCAAGTCGGGCCGATGCAGATCATTGCCTACGATATTCCCGAAGGTTGCAGCGCGGCGTACTACCCGGAATGCAATCCGCTGGTGCCGCTCTGGCATTACGCGGAACGCAGCAAAGTGCCCGCCGCCAAGTCGATCCCGATCACCTTGAGCCACGTCGTGCCCGGCCCGCGCGAACAACAGCAGGCCGTGCCGGAGGCGGATCAGGTGCTTTGAAACGGCACGCCAAAATCCCTGTGGGAGCGAACTTGTTCGCGAAGAGGCCGGAACTGGCTTCAACTATCTCGCTGACTGAACCGACGCCTTCGCGGGCAAGCCTCGCTCCAACGGGCTTTGTAATTGCGCCTTTTACAAATCCCGCTGCTTGCGAAACTGTCCAGGCGGCATGCCGTGGGCGTTGCGGAAGCGGCGGGAGAAGTAGGCTTCGTCGGCGAAACCACAAAGTCTGGCGACTTCGCCTACAGGTTTGGTGCCAGTAAGCAGCAGCGTGCGGGCCAGGTGCATGCGGCGTTCCAGCACCAGTTCGCTGAAGGTCTTGCCGACTTCCTTGCGCAACCAGTGCGTCAGGTAATTGGGCGAGAGAAACGCCGCAGAGGCCGCTTTTTTCAGGCTCAGGTCCGGATCGCTGAGGTTCTTGCGCACGTATTCCGACATCCGCGCCAGCGCATCGCGACGACTGCGCTCGGCGGCATTGTCATCGGCGAGGAGTTTGATCTGCTCGGCGAACCGCTCACACACCGTACCGATCAGCTGCAACAGGCAGCCTTTGAGGATTTCCCGCGTGCCGAACTGGCGCTGCTGATCAAGCTTGCGCATGCGGATCAACAACGTCTCGATTTCGCCAAAATCGGCTTCATCGAGAATGAAATCCAGGCTTTCCTGAAAGCGAAACGGCGACAACTCAGGCGCCAGCGCGATAGGTACGTCTTCCAGATCCAGCGGATCGCACTGCAATTGCGGCAGCAGAAAGGTCTGGGCAAAGTTGATCAGCAGAAAATTGCCAGCGTCCGGATGCGGAATCAGGTGCAGTTTGTGCGGCAGGATAAACGCCAGGGCATAGCGCGGGAACGGCCGGATCACGCCGCCAATGTGCTGCACGGTGTCACCGCCGAGGTTGATCTGAATCTGAAAATACTCATGCCGATGCGGCCCGGTTTCGGCACTGCGGGCATGCTTGTCACGGATGTAGAAATCGGCTCGCTCGCTGCGTTGCTGCATGCCATACGTCGGCGCTGACGTTGCTGAATCCATATCGGTACCTCGTGTGCAAAATGCGGCTGCGGTTCTGAGCCGCGCCTTTATTGTCAGTCGTCCTATGACATAAATCCGTAAAAATATTTTCCAGCCATTGTCATTCCATGTCCAAAAGAAAATTCACCACGTCAAATTCAGCAGGCGCTCTAAGTCGTATGTTTTACCCAGGATTGTCAACTTATCGGGGCTTCGCATGCGGTGTAATTTTCTTGGATAAATACTGAGCAGGCTGTCTGCAAATTAATAAACGGTCTAAGCACTTGGTTGTTTTTACATCGTCGTACGATCACTTTGGGGCCGCAACTTAACTCGATACCAATAAAAACAATGAGGAATTCTCATGTCGAGCTCCCCTGATATCCAGGCGATCGACGCCCGTGTCGCCGCACCCGCTGCCGCACCGGTTCGTCTGCCTTCTCGCCGTCGCTGGTTCATGCTTTCGCTGTTGTTGATTGCCACGATCATCAACTATGTGGACCGGGTAAACATCTCTATCGCCGCTCCGTTCATGGCCAAGGATCTTGGTCTGGATAAAGTCGAAATGGGCCTTATCTTCTCCGCCTTTGCCTGGACTTACGCGTTTGCCCTGGTTCCCGCTGGCTTTATCGCTGACAGATTCGGCTCGCGGATCACTTACGGTGTATCGCTGATTTCCTGGTCCGCCGTCACGGTGTGCCAGGGTATGGCGGGCGGGTTCGCCTCGCTGTTCGGCCTGCGTCTGGCAATCGGCGCCATGGAAGCGCCAGCTTTCCCGGCCAACAGTCGCGCCGTTACCGTCTGGTTTCCTGCCAGAGAACGCGGCCTGGCCAGCAGTATTTATGTCTGCGGCCAGTATCTGGGCACCGCACTCTTCACCGGCCTGTTGCTCTGGCTGGCGACCACTTATGACTGGCGCCACGTGTTCTACAGCACCGGCATCGCGGGCATCATTTTCGGTATCGCCTGGCTGTTTCTGTATCGCGACCCGCTGTTCTGCAAGAAGGTCAGCAAGGAAGAGCTGCAGTACATTGAGGACGGCGGCGGTCTGGTGAAAGCCAGCAAGGACAAGAACAAATTCAAGTGGGCGCAAATCGCCGAGCTGTTGAAGTATCGCCAGATCTGGGCGATCTGCATCGGCAAGTTTGCCAGCACTTCGGCACTGTACTTCTTCCTGACCTGGTTCCCGACGTACCTGATCGAAGAGCGTCATTTGACCATGGTCAAAGTGGGGATCTTCGCCGTATTGCCCTTTATCGGAGCCACTGTTGGTGTGCTGCTGGCCGGCGCAATTGCCGACTGGATGATCCGGCGCGGCTATTCCCTGTCGTTCTCGCGCAAGTTGCCGCTGGTGGTGGGCTCGGCGCTGGGCATGTCGATCATGCTGGTCAACTTCACCGACTCCAACGAAGTGTGTATTGCCCTGCTGACCATCGCTTTCTTCGCCCAAGGCATCGCTTCGTCTTCGTGGGCGGCGGTGTCGGAAATCGCGCCCAAGGAACTGATTGGCCTGACCGGCGGCGTGACCAGCCTGGCCGCCAACATTGGCGGGATCGTGACACCGATTGTCATCGGCCAGATCCTGCACGTCACGGGGTCGTTCGCCTACGCGTTCTGGTTCATCGGCGGTGTTGCGCTGATCGGCACACTCTCGTACTCGTTGCTGCTGGGCAAGATCTACCGCATTGAATTGAAGACCCGCTAACGCAAAAAGAATGTGTGTGACCTTATGCCTCCCCTTGGCAATGGCGTACGCAAGTACGCCTTTTTTATGGCGCGCATTCGCCGTGTTTACTCCAGTTCGAACACCGCTTTGTCCAACTTTGGCCGCTGCCGATCCCGTAGGCTGATCGGCAAGAAGGCTCTAGCTCAAGGAATAACAATGATTGATTACGTGTTCGAACCTGGCCTGATCCGCAGCTTGCCCGTGGCGGACAGCAGCGCACGCTTTCCGGTCGCGCGAGTGTTTTGCCTGGGCCGCAACTATCACTGGGGCGACTCGCAAAACGCTCCACGAGAAATGCCCGCGTTCTTCATGAAGCCCGCCACCTCGGTGATCGATGCTGTGGGCGAGCTGGAGTTTCCGCCGCTGACCGAGCAGTTCTGCCACGAGATCGAACTGGTGGTCGCCATCGGCACGGGCGGTTTCAACATCGATGAAGCCCATGCGCTGGACCACGTCTGGGGCTATGCCGCCGGCCTGGACCTGACCCGCCGCGATTTGCAGATGGCGGCCAAAGCGGTGGGCCAGCCCTGGGAAGCGGCCAAGGCGTTCGACGGCTCGGCGCCCATCAGCCCCATCCAGCCCGCCAGCATTCTGGGACATCCCGGCCAGGGCGCACTGTGGCTGAACGTCAACGGCGTAGAGCGCCAGCGTTCGGACCTTGAAAGCCAGATCTGGTCGGTTGGCGAAATCGTCAGCCGCTTGTCGCAGTCGATCCGGCTGATTCCTGGCGACCTGATCATGACCGGCACCCCGCCGGGCGTCGATGTCCTGCAACCCGGCGATGTGATCAGCGCGGGCATCGCGGGGATCGCCAGGTTCGAAGTACGTATTGGCGGCCGTCGCGCTGCCTGATCCAGAAAATGATGAAACGGAGATATAACAATGACTGACAATTCCCTCCCGAAAATCGCCTTGGTCACCGGCGCTGGCAGCGGTATCGGCCGCGCAGTTGCGCTCGGCTTGCTGGCTGATGGCTACAAAGTCGTGGTCACCGGACGGCGTCTGGAACCGCTCGAAGAATTGGTGGCACTGGCCGCCGAGCAAGGTGGCGAAGCGCTGGCGGTGTCCTCTGATGTGCGCGATCCAGCCAGCGTCGATGCATTGTTTGCCACCATCGAAGAAGTTTATGGCCGGGTCGATGTGGTCTTCAACAATGCTGGCGTCAATGCTCCAGCCGTGCCTATGGACGAGCTGCCGGTGGATAAGTGGCTGAACGTGATCGACACCAACGTCACCGGGGTTTTCCTGTGCAGCCGCGGCGCCTTCGGCCTGATGCGCAAACAGTCGCCCCAAGGCGGACGCATCATCAATAACGGTTCGATTTCCGCCCACACCCCGCGCCCGTTCACCGGGCCTTATACCGCCAGCAAACACGCGGTTCTGGGGCTGACCAAGAGCCTTGCCCTGGACGGCCGTGAATTCAACATCGCCTGTAGCCAGATCGACATTGGCAACGCGCTGACCGAACTGTCGGTGCGCATGACCAAAGGCGTGCGCCAGGCCAATGGCGAGACCGCCGTAGAGCCGATGATCGACGTCAAGCACATCGCCGATGCCGTGCGTTACATCGCCAATCTGCCGCTTTCGGCCAACGTACTGAACATGACTGTCATGGCCACCAACATGCCGTTCGTCGGCCGCGGCTGATCAATTTTTCTGAATTTCTGCTTGAGCGAGAACGCGATGAAACCTGAAATCCTGCAACTGAGCCCGATCCTGATCCCCGAGATCAATGCGCGGCTCAACGAGCTGTACACCGTTCGCCCCTACTTCCAGCAAACCGACAAGGCCGCTTATCTGCGTGAACACGGCGCCAACATTCGCGGTGTGGTGACTGGTGGCCACACGGGCATTACCCGCGCGGTGATGGAGCAATTGCCGGCCGTGGAAGTCATCGCCGTCAATGGCGTCGGTACTGACGCAGTGGACCTGGCCTACGCCCGCGACCGTGGCATTCATGTCACCGCAACCATCGGCGCGCTGACCGAGGACGTGGCTGACCTGGCTATCGGCCTGTTGATCTCGGCCTGCCGTGGCCTGTGCACCGCAGACCGTTATGTGCGCAGTGGTGCCTGGCCGCAAAGCCCGACGCCATTGGCGCCGATCCCGCTGGCCCGGCAGTTCAGCGGCATGAAGATCGGGATCGTCGGTCTGGGTCGCGTCGGTCGCGCCGTTGCCACCCGTGCGGCGGCCTTCGGTTGTCCGATCAGCTACACCGATCTGAAAGCCATGGACGACGTGCCGTATACCTTCGTCGCCGACCTGATCGAACTGGCTCGGCAAAGCGACGCATTGATCGTCGCGGCCGCAGCCGACAAGGCCAAGGGCATCATCAACGCGCAAGTGCTGGCAGCGCTGGGTGCCGAGGGTTATCTGATCAACGTGGCGCGTGGCAGCCTGGTCAATGAGCCGGATCTGCTCGCGGCGCTCAAGTCTGGCTCGATTGCCGGTGCGGGCCTGGACGTATTCGTCGATGAACCCAATGTGCCGACCGAGCTGTTCGAGCTGGAATCCGTCGTGCTGCAACCGCACCGCGCCAGCGCAACCGTACAGACCCGCACGCGGATGGGCGAAATGGTCCTGGCAAGCCTTGCTCAAGGGCTGGCAGGGGAAAAGCCGAGCGCGACCGTTTTGTAATCTTAGGTTCAACCGTTTGACGGGGTAGAATGATGCCCCGCTCAACGGCCTCCCGTTGCACGGAACCACTGACTCCCATCGTCTAGAGGTCTCGTCATGTCGTCCACTCCCGAAACACGCCCTCCTCTGCCGCCATTCACACGCGAATCGGCCATCCAGAAAGTCCGTCTCGCTGAAGACGGCTGGAACAGCCGCAACCCGGAGAAAGTGGCGCTGGCCTATACCCTGGATACCCGGTGGCGCAATCGCACGGAATTCGCGACCAATCGCGAGGAAGCCAAGAATTTTCTCATGCGCAAATGGGCTAAAGAGCTGGATTATCGGCTGATCAAAGAGCTGTGGGCTTTCACCGATAATCGCATTGCCGTGCGTTACGCCTATGAATGGCACGATAACTCAGGCAACTGGTTTCGTTCATACGGCAATGAAAACTGGGAGTTCGCCGAGAACGGTTTGATGGCCAACCGCTTTGCCTGCATCAACGATATGCCGATCAAGGAATCGGAGCGGAAATTCCATTGGCCGCTGGGCAGACGTCCGGATGATCATCCGGGGCTTTCAGAATTGGGGTTGTAACACCGGCAAACGGACAACGGACAACGGACAACGGATACTGGCGGAATTTGAGTCTATAGACTATATTTACTCACAAATATATCTACAGACTCAAAGAGAGATCATTGCCATGTCGGCAGTCCTTCAACTCCAGGCATTTACCAAAGCGCAATGCGCTGCGGGTTTGCGTGCCGCCGTCGCCATCCTTGATAAATGGCGAGCCTCAAGTGATCAGACGTGTCGCATCCTGCGTATATCGCGCAGTACTTATGTGCGCGCCAACCAGCAGGATCCCGCCTGGTCGGTAAGTCTGGATGCGGACCAAATGCAGCGCATCAGCTTCGTCCTCAACATCCACGCCGCCCTGCGCCTGGTGTTTGATAATCCGGATAACGTCTACGGCTTTCCGGCGATGGTCAATCACAACGAGTTCTTCAACGGCCGCTCGCCGCTGGAAATCATGGCTCAAGGCGACATGATTTCCCTGTACGAAACCTTCCGGCGCATCGATGTGCTGCGCGGTGGCTTGTGGTGATGCTCAGCCAGTTGCCGAGCCTGAGTGACGAGCAACAGCAGGCCTATCGACTGGTCAATTCCAAATTCCCGCCCATTGAACTGTTCGATGACGTCGCCAGTGCGGATGAATTTGAAGCGCTGTATCAGATTCAGGCACTGACCAACCCACGATTGTTGAATCAAACCGGACGCCTGGAATTGATCCCGCTTGCAGAAATCCCGTTCGGCATCACCGGCTGCTCTTACGCGACTGCACCCTTTACCCACATCAACCCGAGTGGCTCGCGATTCAGCGATGGCAGTTACGGGGTTTTGTATCTGGCAGACACCATGGATACGGCGTTGGCTGAAGTGCAGCATCACCAGAACAAATACTGGTCGAACGTACAAAACCTGAGCTACGAGCGATTTGTTTTCCGCGGCTTGGCCTGCACCTTCAATGAAGCCGGGATGCTGGACGCTGCGACTGTGCCAATGACTGATCCCATTTACGATCCGGACGACTACACCGACTCACATCGCCTGGGCCGGGAAATCCGCGCTACGGGCAGCAATGGCTTGCGTTACCGCTCGGTCAGGGCCCAGGGCCAACACTGCTGGGCGCTGCTGAAACCCCGCCCGGTTTCATCGATCATCCAGACCGCGCATTACGAGATGGTCTGGAACGGCCAGATCACCAGCGTCAGCAAAATCAGCGAAGTGTCAGCGACCAAAGCAGATCCCGGCCCATAAAAAAGGGCCCGTGACAGTGAAGTCACGGGCCCTTTTTACGTTTCGAGGCATGGCCTAGAACGGAATATCATCATCAAAGCTGTCGAAATCTGCAGCCGGTTGCGGCGCTTGTTGCGGAGCCGGACGCGATTCGCGTTGTGGCTGGGCTTGAGGCGCGGACTGCTGCGGACGCGACTGCTGAGGACGCGGTGCAGAATTCTGCTGATAACCGCCGCCACCTTGACCCTGTGGAGCGCCTTCGCCTTGAGGACGACCGCCCAGCAGTTGCATGGTGCCTTGCATGTCGACGACGATTTCAGTGGTGTAGCGCTTGATGCCGTCTTTTTCCCACTCGCGGGTTTGCAGCTTGCCTTCGATGTAGACCTGGGAGCCCTTGCGCAGGTACTCGCCAGCGATCTCGGCAACTTTGCCGAACATCGAAACGCGGTGCCACTCAGTCTTTTCGACTTTCTGACCGGTTTGCTTGTCGGTCCACTGTTCGCTGGTCGCCAGACTCAGGTTGGTCACGGCGTTACCGTTAGGCAAGTAGCGAACTTCGGGATCCTGGCCGCAAGTGCCGACCAATATGACTTTGTTAACCCCACGGGCCATAACGTTCTCCTAGGCTTCGCACGCTTCGGTCGATGGATTGACCATTCGTTCCAGAGACGCGCGATCCAATAGTGCTGTGTCTAATTTGATATAGATGGCTGCCTCTTCAGCAACCACCACTGCATCCGTTACACCTGCTACAGCCATCAACCGCGCTGCCAGGCCTGCGTCACGCTGCGCTTGCGGCGACAACGGCAAGCGTAGACTCGTGACGTAAGGCGGTTCGCGCATGGTGACTGCGACGGCAAGCCAGATCGCAGCCATGGCCGCTCCGCCGAGGAAAACCACATCGAGCCCGCCATGCTGGAACAACCAGCCGCCGAGTATCCCACCTGCGGCCGAACCAAGGAACTGGCTCGTGGAATATACGCCCATCGCCGTGCCTTTTCCGCCAGCCGGTGAAACCTTGCTGATCAGTGACGGAAGTGAAGCTTCCAGCAGATTGAACGCGATGAAGAATACCACTGTCCCGATGACCAGCGCTCGCAAGGTATCGCCATACGCCCAGAAGAATAGCTCAGTGAGCATCAACACGCCCACGGCGCCAATCAGCACCCGCTTCATCTGACGCTTTTTCTCACCATAAATGATGAAGGGAATCATTGCGAAAAATGAGATCAGCAGCGCCGTAAGGTAGACCCACCAGTGCTGTTCCTTGGGCAAACCGGCTTTGGTGACCAGCGCCAGCGGCAGCGCGACGAAGCTTGACATGAGCATCGCGTGCAACACGAAGATACCTAAATCCAGGCGCAGCAGGTCTGCGTGACGTAGCGTCGGCCCCAACGCCTGGCGTGCGACACCGGATTCGCGGTGCTGCAAGGTCCCGGTCTTTTTTGGCACCACGAAGGCGACAATCAGGATTCCGAGCAAGGCCATCCCGCCAGTGGCGAGGAACAGTCCGGACAAGCCGAATGCGCGAGTCAGCAACGGGCCGACCACCATCGCTACGGCAAACGACAGACCGATGGTCATGCCGATCATGGCCATGGCCTTGGTGCGATGCTGTTCCCGGGTCAGATCTGACAACAAGGCCATCACCGCAGCCGAAATTGCGCCGGCGCCTTGCAAGATGCGTCCGGCGATAATTCCCCAGATCGAGTCGGCGTTGGCTGCGAGCACGCTGCCCAGGGCAAAAATAATCAGCCCGAAATAAATCACCGGGCGCCGTCCGATACGGTCGGAAAGAACGCCGAACGGGATCTGCAACACCGCTTGGGTCAGGCCGTAAGCGCCGATGGCCAGACCGATCAGCGCCGGACTGGCACCCGCCATGTCCATGCCGTAGGTAGCCAGGACCGGCAAAACCATGAACATGCCAAGCATGCGAAACGCAAACACCAGGGCCAGACCACCTGCTGCGCGGGTCTCGCCGCCACTCATTCGCTCGCTGTGGGGATCGTGCATGGAAAAACCTCATGTGAACCGGCGGCGATTCTACCAGTCCCATCGATTGACGGGGTATATCGCGACGCTTTGCCGCGCATAGATGACATGGTCTTCATGTTACGCCGCGATAGTGTGCATCCATCCAGTATTTGATCGTATACTCCCATGTTTTCGACGCCCGCCGAGCGAGGCCACTTTGGACAAGATCCTGATTCGTGGGGCCCGAACCCACAACCTGAAAAATATCGACCTTACTCTGCCACGCGACAAGCTGATCGTTATCACCGGGCTTTCCGGCTCTGGCAAATCGTCGCTGGCCTTTGACACGCTGTATGCCGAAGGGCAACGGCGCTATGTCGAATCCCTTTCCGCATACGCCCGGCAATTCCTCTCGATGATGGAAAAGCCGGACGTCGATACCATCGAAGGCCTGTCGCCGGCGATTTCCATCGAGCAGAAATCCACATCGCACAACCCGCGCTCCACCGTCGGGACCATCACCGAGATCTACGATTACCTGCGTCTGCTGTATGCGCGGGTCGGTCAGCCTCGTTGCCCGGATCACGACATTCCGCTGGAAGCGCAGACCGTCAGTCAGATGGTTGACCTGGTCATGGCGCAACCCGAAGGCAGCAAGTTGATGCTGCTGGCGCCGGTGATTCGTGAGCGCAAAGGCGAGCATCTGTCGGTCTTCGAAGAGCTGCGCGCTCAGGGTTTTGTGCGGGCCAGGGTCAACGGCCGACTGTGCGAACTCGATGAGCTGCCCAAGCTGGACAAGCAGAAGAAGCACTCCATTGATGTGGTCGTTGACCGCTTCAAGGTGCGCCCGGACCTGCAACAGCGGCTGGCAGAGTCGTTCGAGACCGCGCTCAAGCTGGCGGACGGTATCGCCTGGGTAGCACCGATGGACGACGAGCCCGGCGAAGAGATGATTTTCTCTGCACGCTTTGCTTGCCCGATCTGCGGCCACGCCATCAGCGAGCTGGAACCCAAGCTGTTCTCGTTCAACAACCCGGCTGGCGCTTGTCCGACCTGTGACGGCCTGGGCGTAAAGCAGTTCTTCGACATCAAACGCCTGGTGAATGGCGAACTGACCCTCGCGGAAGGTGCGATACGCGGCTGGGACCGACGTAACGTTTATTACTTCCAGATGCTCGGATCGCTGGCCAAACATTACGGTTTCAGCCTGGAAGTGCCATTCAAAGAGCTGCCCGCCGAACAGCAGAAAATCCTGCTCAACGGCAGCGGCTCGCAGAGTGTCGACTTCCGCTACCTGAACGACCGAGGCGACATCGTCAAACGCGCGCACCCGTTCGAAGGCATCGTGCCGAATCTGGAACGTCGTTACCGGGAAACGGAATCGGCGACAGTTCGGGAAGAACTGGCCAAGTTCCTCGGCACGCAGCCTTGCCCGGATTGTCGCGGCACGCGCTTGCGGCGCGAAGCGCGTCACGTCTGGGTCGGAGAGAAAACCCTGCCGGCAGTGACTAACATGCCGATTGGCGACGCCACCGAGTATTTCGGTGTGCTGAAACTGACTGGCCGACGCGGGGAAATCGCCGACAAGATCCTTAAGGAAATTCGCGAACGCCTGCAATTCCTGGTCAACGTCGGACTTGATTATCTGACCCTGGATCGCAGTGCCGACACCCTGTCCGGTGGCGAGGCGCAACGGATTCGTCTGGCCAGCCAGATTGGCGCGGGTCTGGTCGGCGTGATGTACATCCTCGATGAGCCGTCCATTGGCCTGCATCAGCGCGACAACGATCGTTTGCTCGGCACGCTCAAGCATTTGCGTGACATCGGCAACACCGTGATCGTGGTCGAGCACGACGAAGACGCCATTCGCCTCGCGGACTACGTGGTCGATATCGGTCCGGGTGCGGGCGTGCATGGTGGTCACATCGTGGCCGAAGGCACTCCGGCTGAAGTCATGGCCCATCCTGACTCACTGACCGGCAAGTACCTTTCCGGTCGCGTGAAGATCGCAATCCCGGCCAAGCGCACACCGCGCAACAAGAAGCTGTCGCTGACCCTCAAGGGCGCGCGGGGCAACAACTTGCGCAATGTGGATCTGGAAATCCCCATCGGCCTGCTGACCTGCGTTACCGGGGTTTCCGGTTCGGGCAAATCCACGCTGATCAACAACACGCTGTTCCCGCTCAGCGCCACCGCGCTCAATGGCGCAACCACGCTGGAAGCGGCGACCCACGACAGCATCAACGGTTTGCAGCACCTCGATAAAGTCGTGGATATCGACCAAAGCCCGATTGGCCGTACCCCGCGCTCCAACCCGGCGACGTACACCGGGCTGTTCACGCCGATTCGCGAGTTGTTCGCTGGCGTTCCGGAATCACGATCCCGTGGTTACGGGCCTGGGCGGTTCTCGTTCAACGTCAAGGGCGGCCGTTGCGAGGCGTGTCAGGGCGATGGCTTGATCAAGGTCGAAATGCACTTCCTGCCGGACATTTATGTGCCGTGCGACGTGTGCAAGAGCAAGCGCTACAACCGCGAAACCCTTGAGATCAAGTACAAGAGCAAGAACATCCACGAAGTGCTGGAAATGACCATCGAGGAAGCGCGTGTGTTCTTCGATGCCGTACCGGCGCTGGCGCGCAAGCTGCAAACGCTGATGGATGTGGGTTTGTCCTACATCAAACTCGGCCAGTCGGCGACGACCTTGTCCGGCGGTGAAGCCCAGCGGGTCAAACTGTCTCGCGAGCTTTCCAAGCGCGATACCGGCAAGACGCTGTATATCCTCGACGAGCCGACCACCGGCCTGCACTTCGCGGATATTCAGCAGCTGCTGGACGTACTGCATCGATTGCGCGATCACGGCAACACCGTGGTGGTGATCGAGCACAACCTGGATGTGATCAAGACTGCGGACTGGCTGGTCGACCTCGGGCCGGAAGGCGGCTCCAAGGGTGGGCAGATCATTGCCGTGGGTACGCCTGAGCAGGTCTCCGAGATGGAGCAATCCTACACCGGGCATTACCTCAAGCCGTTGCTGCTCCGGGATAAAGCCTGACGGCTTGACAGCAAGGCAATAAAAAGCCCCTGTCACGTTATGTGCAGGGGCTTTTTCATGCGTGACGAACGGCGCGGATCAGAACTGCGATTGCAGATAGTTTTCCAGACCGATGTGCTTGATCAGACCCAGCTGCTGTTCAAGCCAATAGGTATGGTCTTCTTCGGTGTCTGCCAACTGGATACGCAAGATATCGCGGCTGACGTAATCCTTGTGCAGCTCACAGAGCTCAATGCCTTTGCACAGCGCGGCACGCACCTTGTATTCCAGGCGAAGATCGCTGGCGAGCATCTCAGGGACCGTGGTGCCGATATCCAGGTCATCCGCACGCATACGCGGGGTGCCTTCGAGCATCAGGATGCGACGCATCAATGCGTCGGCGTGTTGGGTCTCTTCTTCCATCTCGTGATTGATACGTTCGTAGAGCTTGCTGAAGCCCCAGTCTTCGTACATCCGCGAATGGATGAAATATTGGTCACGCGCCGCCAGTTCGCCAACCAGCAACGTCTTGAGATAATCGATTACATCCGGGTGACCTTGCATCGCCCTAAATCTCCCTGCTTTAAAGTGTGGAGTTTGAACCAACTATGCGCCGAGGTCACTTGCCAAACAGCAAATAAGTGGTCAAAAGCAGCGAAAGTCGGACAACCGGATGCGAAAAACCGCCCAAATGAGGGCGGTTCTGTTTATCACTTCGAGTTAGCCCAGCTGAACACCCAATGCGTCAGCCACACCCTGGCCATAAGCTGCATCGGCTTTAAAGAAGTGCTGCAGTTGACGCTGCACCACATCATTCGAAACTCCAGCCATGGCACCGGCAATATTGCTGATCAGCAAAGCTCTCTGGTCAGCGTTCATCAGGTTGAACAACTTACCCGCCTGGCTGTAGTAATCGCCATCTTCGCGATGATCGTAACGATCAGCCGAGCCACTCAATGCCAGCGCAGGTTCTGCGTAACGAGAATCCTGCTTCGGCGCATCGGCGTAGCTGTTCGGCTCGTAGTTCGGCGCCGAACCGCCATTGCTGCCGAATGCCATGGAACCGTCACGCTGATAGCTGTGTACCGGGTTACGTGGCGCGTTGATCGGCAGTTGCTGGTGATTGGTGCCTACGCGATAGCGATGGGCATCGGCATAAGCGAACACACGACCTTGCAGCATGCGGTCCGGCGAAAGACCTACACCTGGCACCATGTTGCTCGGACCGAATGCGGCCTGCTCGACCTCAGCGAAGTAATTCTGCGGATTACGGCTGAGCTCAAGCTCGCCCACTTCGATCAGCGGATATTCTTTCTGCGACCAGGTTTTGGTCACGTCAAACGGGTTCTCGTGATGTGCCGCAGCCTGGGCTTCGGTCATCAGCTGGATGCAGACGGTCCACTTCGGGAAGTCGCCTTTCTCGATGGCGCCAAACAGATCGCGCTGGGCGTAATCAGGATCGGTACCGGCAATCCGCGCCGCGTCAGCCGGAGCCAGGTTCTTGATGCCTTGCTGAGTCTTATAGTGCCATTTGACCCAATGACGCTGGCCCGAGGCGCTGATCAGACTGTAGGTGTGGCTACCGAAGCCGTGCATGTGGCGATAGCCGTCCGGAATACCGCGATCGGAAAACAGAATGGTGACCTGGTGCAGCGCCTCAGGCGAGTGCGACCAGAAGTCCCACATCATCTGTGCGCTTTTCAGGTTGCTCTGCGGCAGACGTTTCTGGGTGTGTATGAAATCAGGAAACTTTAGCGGATCACGAATGAAGAACACCGGCGTGTTGTTGCCAACAATGTCCCAGTTGCCTTCTTCGGTATAGAACTTCAGGGCAAAACCACGCGGGTCACGCTCGGTATCAGCCGAACCACGTTCGCCACCTACGGTGGAGAAGCGCAGGAAGATTGGCGTCTGTTTGCCAACAGTGTCGAACAGTTTCGCACTGGTGTACTGGGAAATATCGCGGCTGACCGTGAAAGTACCGTGAGCGCCCGAACCTTTGGCGTGAACGCGGCGTTCTGGAATGTTTTCACGGTTGAAGTGAGCAAGCTTCTCAAGCAGATGGAAATCGTCGAGGAGCAGCGGGCCACGCGGGCCGGCAGAGCGGGAGTTCTGGTTATCGGCGACAGGCGCGCCGCTGGCGGTTGTAAGCGTTTTATTCTGGCTCATGCAATCTACTTCCTCTGTCAGTCTTTGAACTGCCGGCTAATTGGCTGGAAGGGAGTATTGATCATCCACGTTACACCTACAAATTCATTAATTTGTCGGCATCGATAGAAAATTACTAACTCACTCCCGTGCGCATCATGCAGAGAGCCAGACAGGGAAACTTGTACGAACCGTGCTTTTCTTACAGGCACAAAAAACCGGACACAAGGCCCGGTTCTTTGTTTCAGACTGACGTCTTACTCAGCGGATACAGCTTCACCGCCGGCTGGACGATCAACCAGTTCGACGTACGCCATAGGCGCGTTGTCGCCAGTGCGGAAACCGCACTTGAGGATGCGCAGGTAGCCACCCTCACGGGTTGCATAACGCTTGCCCAGATCGTTGAACAGCTTACCAACGATTGCTTTCGAACGAGTACGGTCGAAAGCCAGACGGCGGTTAGCCAGACTGTCTGTCTTGGCCAAAGTGATCAGCGGCTCAGCAACGCGGCGCAGTTCTTTGGCTTTCGGCAATGTAGTTTTGATCAGCTCGTGCTCGAACAGCGACACCGCCATGTTTTGAAACATGGCCTTACGGTGGGAGCTAGTCCGGCTCAGGTGACGACCACTTTTACGATGACGCATGGTTCATTCCTTACCAAACACAACGTTCGGTGATTACGACGATCAGGCAGTCGCCTTGTCGTCCTTCTTAAGACTTGCCGGCGGCCAGTTGTCGAGGCGCATGCCGAGGGACAGACCACGGGAGGCCAGGACGTCCTTGATCTCAGTCAAGGATTTCTTGCCAAGGTTCGGAGTCTTCAACAGTTCTACTTCGGTGCGCTGAATCAGGTCGCCGATGTAGTAAATGTTCTCCGCCTTGAGGCAGTTGGCCGAACGTACAGTCAGTTCCAAATCGTCAACCGGACGGAGCAGGATCGGATCGATCTCGTCTTCCTGTTCGATTACCACTGGTTCGCTGTCACCTTTGAGGTCGACGAACGCAGCCAACTGCTGTTGCAGAATGGTTGCAGCGCGGCGAATAGCCTCTTCAGGATCCAGAGTACCGTTGGTTTCCAGATCAATAACCAGCTTGTCCAGGTTAGTACGCTGCTCGACACGGGCGTTTTCCACCACGTATGCGATACGGCGAACCGGGCTGAACGAAGAATCGAGCTGCAAGCGACCAATGCTGCGGCTTTCGTCTTCATCGCTCTGACGCGAGTCTGCCGGTTCATAACCACGACCACGAGCTACGGTGAGCTTCATGTTCAGGGCGCCGTTAGACGCCAGGTTAGCGATTACGTGATCGGGATTAACGATCTCGACATCATGATCCAGCTGAATATCGGCAGCGGTAACCACCCCCGAACCCTTCTTCGACAAGGTCAGCGTAACTTCGTCTCGACCGTGCAGCTTGATAGCCAGACCTTTAAGGTTCAACAGGATTTCAATGACATCTTCCTGTACACCTTCGATGGCGCTGTACTCATGGAGTACACCGTCAATCTCGGCCTCGACTACTGCACAGCCGGGCATGGAGGACAACAGGATGCGGCGCAGCGCGTTGCCCAGGGTATGGCCAAAACCACGCTCGAGAGGCTCGAGGGTGATTTTAGCGCGGGTTGGACTGACAACCTGCACATCAATATGGCGGGGTGTCAGGAACTCATTTACCGAAATCTGCATGGATGCACCTATTTTCTAGCCCTTACTTGGAGTAGAGCTCGACAATCAGGCTTTCGTTGATGTCGGCGGACAGATCACTGCGAGCAGGAACGTTTTTGAAGACGCCCGACTTCTTCTCAATGTCTACTTCTACCCATTCTACGCGGCCACGTTGGGCACACAGATCGAGAGCTTGGACAATGCGCAGTTGGTTCTTAGCCTTCTCGCGGATAGCAACCACGTCACCAGCACGAACCTGGTACGAAGGAACGTTAACGGTTTTACCGTTGACGCTGACCGACTTGTGCGAAACCAATTGACGGGATTCAGCACGTGTCGAGCCGAAGCCCATGCGGTATACGACGTTATCCAGGCGGCATTCGAGCAGTTGCAGCAGATTCTCACCAGTAGCGCCTTTCTTGCCGGCAGCTTCTTTGTAGTAACCGCTGAACTGACGTTCGAGAACGCCATAGATGCGACGTACTTTTTGTTTCTCACGCAGCTGAGTACCGTAATCGGACTGGCGACCGCGGCGTTGGCCGTGGATACCTGGAGCTGCTTCGATGTTGCACTTGGATTCGATAGCGCGAACGCCGCTCTTCAAAAAGAGATCGGTGCCTTCACGACGAGCAAGTTTGCATTTTGGACCAATGTAACGAGCCATTTCTTACAGTCTCCTGGATTACACGCGGCGCTTCTTCGGCGGACGGCACCCGTTGTGCGGGATTGGCGTCACGTCGGTGATGCTGGCGATCTTATAGCCACAGCCGTTCAAAGCACGGACAGCAGACTCACGACCTGGACCTGGACCCTTGACGTTAACGTCGAGGTTCTTCAGACCATATTCCAGCGCAGCTTGACCAGCACGTTCAGCAGCTACTTGAGCAGCGAACGGGGTGGACTTACGTGAACCGCGGAAACCCGAACCGCCGGAGGTAGCCCAAGAAAGCGCGTTACCTTGACGATCGGTGATGGTGACGATTGTGTTGTTAAACGACGCGTGGATGTGGGCGATGCCATCAACCACCGTCTTTTTAACTTTTTTACGAGGACGAGCAGCAGGTTTTGCCATGACTAAATTCCTGTCGTTGCGCTGGTGCGATTACTTGCGGATCGGCTTACGCGGACCTTTGCGAGTACGCGCGTTGGTCTTGGTACGCTGACCGCGCACTGGAAGACCACGACGATGGCGCAGACCGCGATAGCAGCCCAAATCCATCAAGCGCTTGATTTTCATGTTGATTTCGCGACGCAGATCACCTTCAGTGGTGAACTTCGCCACTTCGCCACGCAGCTGTTCAATCTGCTCGTCGCTCAGATCTTTGATCTTCACCGCTGGGTTAACCCCAGTGGTTGCACAAATTTTCTGTGCAGTGGTGCGACCAACACCATAGATGTAGGTCAACGAGATAACAGTATGCTTGTTATCTGGAATGTTAACGCCTGCAATACGGGCCATTCAGTGGGACTCCAATTGACAGCTACCTACGCCCCGGAAGCCAAGAAATAGGGCGCGAGATAATATCGCTGTAATAACAAATAATCAACCCAGCAGCGCACTAGCTGCTGGGCTTAAGCAGATCACACTCAGCCTTGGCGCTGTTTGTGACGTGGTTCCGCGCTGCAAATTACTCGAACAACACCTTCGCGGCGAATAATCTTGCAGTTACGGCACAGCTTTTTCACCGATGCACGAACTTTCATCACCAACTCCTCGAACCTTATGGGTGCTTCAGCGCAGCATGCCGCTGCCGTAGCCCTTCAGGTTGGCTTTCTTCATCAGGGATTCATACTGGTGCGAAACGAGGTGCGATTGTACTTGCGACATGAAGTCCATCACAACCACTACCACGATCAGCAACGAGGTCCCGCCAAGGTAGAACGGTACGTTTGCTGCGACCACCAAAAACTGTGGAAGCAGGCACACGGCCGTCATATATAGAGCACCGAACATGGTCAAGCGGGTCAGAACGCCATCAATATAGCGCGCCGACTGCTCGCCTGGACGAATACCCGGAATAAAGGCACCGGACTTCTTCAGGTTTTCCGCTACGTCTTTCGGATTGAACATCAACGCCGTATAGAAGAAGCAGAAGAAAATAATCCCTGCACTAAACAGCAGAATATTCAACGGCTGACCAGGAGCGATCGACTGCGAGATGTCCTGCAACCAGCCCATACCTTCAGACTGACCAAACCAGGAACCCAACGAAGCCGGAAACAGCAAAATGCTGCTCGCGAAGATGGCCGGAATAACGCCAGCCATGTTCACTTTCAGCGGCAAGTGGCTTGTCTGCGCAGCGAAGACCTTACGGCCCTGCTGACGCTTGGCGTAGTGAACAGCAATACGACGCTGACCACGCTCAATGAACACCACGAAACCGATGATCGCTACTGCCAGCAACCCGATCGCAACCAGAGCGAAAATGTTGATATCACCCTGACGTGCAGACTCGAAAGACTGCCCGATAGCTCTCGGAAGACCGGCTACGATACCTGCGAAAATCAACATCGAGATACCGTTACCAACACCGCGCTCGGTAATCTGCTCGCCCAGCCACATCATGAACATCGCCCCCGCCACAAAGGTGGTGACGGCCACGAAGTGGAAGCCGATATCTGCAGAGAACGCAACGCCCTGACTGGCCAGGCCAACGGACATTCCGATAGCTTGAACCAGTGCCAGGACGACGGTGCCATAGCGGGTGTATTGACTGATCTTACGACGACCAGCCTCACCTTCCTTCTTCAACTGCTCCAGTTGCGGACTGACGGCGGTCATCAGCTGCATGATGATCGATGCCGAAATGTACGGCATGATCCCCAGTGCAAAAATGCTCATCCGTTCCAGTGCGCCACCGGAAAACATGTTGAACAAGCTAAGAATGGTCCCCTCATTCTGTCGAAACAGGTCTGCGAGTCGGTCAGGGTTAATACCTGGAACCGGGATGTGTGCGCCTATTCGGTAGACGATAATCGCCAGGAACAGAAAACGCAGACGAGCCCAGAGTTCAGACATACCGCCTTTGCCGAGCGCTGAGAGAGCACCTTGCTTAGCCATTTATTCCTCGAACTTGCCGCCAGCTGCTTCGATAGCCGCACGCGCACCTTTGGTGGCTGCGATACCTTTGATGGTGACAGCGCGAGTAACCGAACCGGACAACATGATTTTCACACGTTGTACGTTTTGGTTGATCACGTTGGCATCCTTCAGGGACTGCACAGTTACAACGTCGCCTTCCACTTTAGCCAGCTCGGACAAACGCACTTCTGCGCGGTCCATGGCCTTCAGGGAAACGAAGCCGAATTTTGGCAGACGACGATGCAACGGCTGTTGGCCGCCTTCAAAGCCCGGAGCAATTGTGCCACCGGAGCGGGAGGATTGACCTTTGTGGCCACGGCCACCGGTCTTACCCAAACCACTACCGATACCACGGCCCGGACGATGCTTTTCGCGACGGGAACCCGGCGCTGGACTCAGATCATTGAGTTTCATCGATTAACCCTCGACTCGCAGCATGTAGTAAGCCTTGTTGATCATCCCGCGATTCTCGGGAGTATCCAGCACTTCTACAGTGTGACCGATGCGACGCAGACCCAGACCTTTAACACACAATTTGTGGTTAGGAATGCGACCGGTCATGCTTTTGATCAGCGTTACTTTAACGGTAGCCATGATCAGAAGATCTCCTTGACACTTTTGCCGCGCTTGGCAGCAATAGACTCAGGAGATTGCATAGCCTTCAAACCCTTGAATGTGGCGTGAACCACGTTTACCGGGTTAGTCGAGCCATAGCACTTAGCCAATACGTTCTGAACACCAGCAACT
Organism: Pseudomonas sp. DSP3-2-3; assembly: GCF_049898225.1. NCBI lineage: Bacteria > Pseudomonadati > Pseudomonadota > Gammaproteobacteria > Pseudomonadales > Pseudomonadaceae > Pseudomonas > Pseudomonas sp. DSP3-2-3. Next base: position 68,223 of record NZ_JAFCXH010000026.1, read on the forward strand.
TCCAGCACTGCGCGCATAGCGCCGCCAGCGATGATACCGGTACCTTCAGAAGCAGGCTGCATGTACACCTTCGAAGCGCCATGGGCGGACTTCATTGCGTACTGCAGAGTAGTGCCGTTCAGATCAACCTGGATCATGTTGCGGCGAGCAGCTTCCATCGCCTTCTGGATCGCAGCAGGCACTTCACGTGACTTGCCACGGCCAAAGCCAACACGCCCTTTACCATCACCAACCACGGTCAACGCGGTGAAAGTGAAGATACGGCCGCCTTTTACAGTCTTGGCAACGCGGTTAACTTGAACCAGCTTCTCGATGTAGCCTTCGTCGCGTTTTTGGTCGTTATTTGACATAACTTAGAACTCCAGCCCGCCTTCACGAGCAGCATCAGCCAGCGCCTTGACGCGGCCGTGGTACTTGAAGCCAGAACGGTCAAAAGCCACTTGCGATACACCGGCGGCTTTCGCACGCTCAGCGACCAGCTGGCCAACCTTAGTGGCCGCGTCGATGTTGCCGGTGGCACCATCACGCAGTTCTTTGTCCAAAGTCGAGGCACTTGCCAGGACTTTGCTGCCGTCGGCCGAGATGACCTGGGCATAAATGTGCTGCGAAGAGCGGTACACGCAGAGACGCACGACTTCTAGCTCGTGCATTTTCAGGCGTGCTTTCCGAGCGCGACGCAGTCGGGTAACTTTCTTGTCGGTCATTTGCTATGCCCTACTTCTTCTTGGCTTCTTTACGGCGGACGACTTCGTCTGCGTAACGCACACCTTTGCCTTTGTACGGCTCAGGACGGCGGAAGTCGCGGATCTCAGCGGCCACTTGACCAACCAACTGCTTATCGATACCTCGGATGAAGATATCGGTCTGGTTGGGAGTCTCAGCGGTGATGCCTTCCGGCAGTTCGTAATCCACTGGGTGCGAGAAGCCAAGAGCCAGGTTCAGCACTGTGCCTTTTGCTTGCGCTTTATAACCAACACCGACCAGCTGGAGCTTGCGCTCGAAGCCTTGGCTTACGCCCTGGACCATGTTGTTAACCAGTGCACGAGTGGTGCCGGCCATTGCGCGAGTTTGTTGATCGCCATTGCGAGCAGCGAAACGCAGCTCACCAGCTTCTTCAACAATTTCAACAGACGAATGGATGTTCAGATCTAGAGTGCCCTTGGCACCCTTCACCGAAAGCTGCTGGCCGACGAGTTTAACTTCGACGCCTGCTGGCAACTTAACGGGGTTCTTAGCTACGCGTGACATGCTTATCCCCCCTTAGAACACTGTGCAAAGCACTTCGCCGCCGACACCGGCAGCGCGCGCAGCACGATCCGTCATCACACCTTTGTTGGTGGAGACGATAGACACACCGAGACCGCCACGAACTTTTGGCAGATCATCGACGGACTTGTACTGACGCAAGCCTGGACGGCTGACGCGCTTCACTTCTTCGATGACTGGACGGCCTTCGAAGTACTTCAGCTCGATGGACAACAGCGGTTTGATTTCGCTGCTGATCTGATAACCCGCAATGTAACCTTCGTCCTTCAGGACTTTGGCTACAGCTACCTTCAACGTGGAAGATGGCATGCTTACGACGGGCTTTTCAGCCATCTGGGCATTACGGATACGAGTTAGCATGTCCGCTAACGGGTCCTGCATACTCATGGGCTAGACGCTCCTAATACAAAATAATTAGCCTTACGGCTACAGCTTATCGCCGAGAAACTCCGGGCAAATGAAAAACACGGGCTCAGGCGAGCCGGCAATTCTAGACGCACCCCAGAAATGAATCAAGCCCCAATAGGGGCTTGATTCAAATTCAGGCTTCATTCCGACCAAACGCGTAGGCGCCTGACCGGAACTCAGCGAGAAAGACGACTTACCAGCTGGCTTTAACCAGACCTGGAACGTCACCACGCATTGCAGCTTCACGCAGTTTGTTACGGCCAAGGCCGAACTTGCGGTAAACGCCGTGCGGACGACCAGTGATGCGGCAGCGGTTACGCATGCGCGAAGCGCTTGCGTCACGTGGCTGCTTCTGCAGAGCTACGGTAGCTTCCCAACGCGCTTCTGGACTTGCGTTCAGATCAACGATGACAGCTTTCAGCTCGGCACGCTTCTTGGCGTACTTGGCAACGGTGAGCTGACGCTTCAGCTCACGATTCTTCATGCTCTTCTTGGCCATTTTCCTACTCCAATCAGTTGCGGAACGGGAATTTGAAAGCACGCAGCAACGCGCGACCTTCTTCATCCGTCCGAGCAGTGGTGGTCAGAGTAATGTCCAGACCGCGCAGAGCATCGATCTTGTCGTAATCGATTTCCGGGAAAATGATCTGCTCTTTAACGCCCATGCTGTAGTTACCACGACCATCGAAGGACTTGGCATTCAGGCCGCGGAAGTCGCGAACCCGAGGCAGGGAGATCGACAGCAGACGATCCAGGAATTCATACATACGATCGCGACGCAGAGTAACTTTAACGCCAATCGGCCATCCTTCGCGGACTTTGAAGCCAGCGATGGATTTACGGGCGTAAGTCACAACGACTTTCTGACCGGTGATTTTTTCCAAGTCAGCTACAGCGTGCTCGATGACTTTTTTGTCGCCGATCGCTTCGCCCAGACCCATGTTCAGGGTGATCTTGGTAACGCGCGGAACTTCCATCACGTTCGAAAGCTTAAGTTCTTCCTTAAGTTTCGGAGCGATTTCCTTCCGGTAAATCTCTTTTAGTCGTGCCATGGTCTTCTACCTAGCAGTGTTCAAGCATCAACCGCTTTTTGGGTCGACTTGAAGACACGAATTTTCTTGCCGTCTTCAACTTTGAAACCAACGCGATCAGCCTTGTTGGTTGCGCCGTTGAAAATGGCGACGTTAGAAGCGTGCATTGGCGCTTCTTTCTCGACGATACCGCCTTGTACGCCCGACATCGGGTTTGGCTTGGTATGACGCTTCACCAGGTTGATCCCACCAATGACCAGACGGTCATCAGCAAGAACCTTGAGCACCTTACCGCGCTTACCTTTGTCTTTGCCGGCGATCACGATGATCTCGTCGTCACGACGAATCTTTTGCATGTCGGATCTCCTTACAGCACTTCTGGGGCGAGCGAGACGATCTTCATGAACTTCTCAGTACGAAGTTCACGGGTCACTGGCCCAAAGATACGGGTGCCAATCGGCTCTTGCTTGTTGTTCAGAAGAACAGCAGCGTTGCCGTCAAAGCGGATGATGGAGCCGTCAGCACGACGAACACCGTGGCGAGTGCGGACTACAACAGCAGTCATCACTTGGCCTTTTTTCACCTTACCGCGCGGAATTGCTTCCTTTACGGTTACTTTGATGATGTCACCGATACCAGCGTAACGACGATGGGAGCCACCCAGCACCTTGATGCACATAACGCGGCGTGCGCCGCTGTTATCGGCCACATCGAGCATGGATTGAGTCTGAATCATATAATTTCTCCGACCCCTAGTCCTTAGACTTCCACAGCGCGTTCGAGAATATCAACCAATGCCCAAGACTTGGTCTTGGCCACCGGACGAGTTTCACGAATAGTGACTTTGTCGCCGATGTGGCACTGATTGGTTTCGTCGTGCGCGTGCAGCTTAGTCGAACGCTTAACGTATTTACCGTAGATCGGGTGCTTTACGCGACGCTCGATCAAAACGGTGATGGTTTTGTCCATCTTGTCGCTGACGACACGGCCAGTCAGCGTACGGACATTTTTCTCAGCTTCAGCCATGATCACTTACCTGCCTGCTGGTTGAGCACAGTCTTCACGCGAGCGATGTCGCGCTTAACTTGCGAGAGCAGGTGAGACTGCCCCAACTGGCCAGTTGCTTTCTGCATACGCAGATTGAACTGGTCGCGCAGCAGGCCGAGCAGTTGCTCGTTCAGCTGCTGTGCTGATTTTTCACGAAGTTCATTCGCTTTCATCACATCACCGTCCGCTTAACAAAGGAGGTGGCGAGTGGCAGCTTTGCAGCAGCCAGGGCGAAAGCCTCACGCGCCAGCTCTTCAGTAACACCCTCGATTTCATACAGGACTTTGCCTGGCTGAATCTGGGCAACCCAGTACTCCACGTTACCCTTACCTTTACCCATACGAACTTCGAGGGGCTTTTTGGTTACAGGCTTGTCCGGGAATACACGGATCCAGATTTTGCCGCCACGTTTAACGTGACGGGTCAGTGCACGACGCGCTGACTCAATCTGACGAGCAGTGAGACGACCACGAGCAACAGACTTCAGCGCATATTCGCCGAAGCTGACTTTGCTACCGCGCAGTGCCAAGCCACGGTTGTGGCCTGTCATCTGTTTGCGGAACTTCGTACGCTTTGGTTGCAACATTTGGCGTACCCCTTACTTAGCAGCTTTTTTACGAGGCGCAGGTGCTTGTGGTTTCAGTTCTTCTTGGCGACCACCAATTACTTCGCCTTTGAAGATCCAAACCTTTACACCGATCACACCATAAGTGGTGTGAGCTTCGTAGTTGGCATAGTCGATGTCGGCACGCAGGGTGTGCAGTGGCACACGACCTTCGCGATACCATTCAGTACGTGCGATTTCAGCACCGCCGAGACGACCGCTCACTTGGATTTTGATGCCTTTGGCACCAATGCGCATGGCATTCTGAACAGCGCGCTTCATAGCACGACGGAACATTACGCGGCGCTCCAGCTGCTGAGCTACGCTCTGCGCAACCAGCATACCGTCGAGCTCCGGCTTGCGGATCTCTTCGATATTGATGTGCACAGGCACACCCATTTGCTTGGTCAGGTCCTGACGCAGTTTCTCAACATCTTCACCTTTCTTCCCGATAACGATACCTGGACGAGCGGTGTGGATGGTGATACGTGCTGTCTGAGCCGGACGATGGATATCGATACGGCTGACGGACGCGCTTTTTAATTTGTCTTGGAGGTACTCACGCACTTTCAGATCAGCGAACAAATAGTCCGCATAAGTCCGACCGTCTGCGTACCAGACGGAGGTGTGCTCCTTGACGATTCCCAGGCGAATGCCAATGGGATGTACTTTCTGACCCATCTCTTCGACTCCGTTACTTGTCAGCAACCTTGACAGTGATATGGCAAGACCGCTTGACGATGCGATCAGCACGGCCTTTGGCACGCGGCATGATACGCTTCAGCGAACGCCCTTCGTTGACGAAAACGGTGGCGACCTTAAGGTCATCAACGTCTGCGCCTTCGTTGTGCTCGGCGTTGGCTACGGCCGACTCCAGCACTTTCTTCAGGATCTCGGCAGCTTTCTTGTTACTGAAAGCCAACAGGTTGAGCGCTTCGCCCACCTTCTTCCCGCGGATCTGGTCGGCGACCAAGCGGGCTTTCTGGGCGGAGATTCGAGCGCCCGACAACTTAGCGGCTACTTCCATCGTTCCTTACCCCTTAACGCTTGGCTTTCTTGTCTGCCACGTGCCCACGATATGTGCGGGTACCGGCAAACTCGCCTAGTTTATGGCCGACCATGTCTTCGTTCACGAGAACTGGGACATGAAGGCGACCGTTATGCACTGCAATGGTCAGACCGACCATTTGTGGCAGGATCATCGAACGACGCGACCAGGTTTTCACCGGTTTGCGATCATTCTTTTCCGCCGCCACTTCGATCTTCTTCAGTAGGTGAAGATCAATAAAAGGACCTTTTTTCAGAGAACGTGGCACTGTCGTATCCCTCTATTTACTTGCGACGACGGACGATCATTTTGTCGGTACGCTTATTACCACGAGTCTTCGCGCCCTTAGTCGGGAAGCCCCACGGCGATACCGGATGACGACCACCAGAGGTACGACCTTCACCACCACCATGTGGGTGATCAACCGGGTTCATGGCAACACCACGAACGGTTGGGCGAACGCCACGCCAGCGTTTGGCACCAGCTTTACCCAGGGAACGCAGGCTATGCTCGGAGTTCGAGACTTCGCCCAGCGTTGCACGGCATTCCGACAGCACTTTGCGCATTTCACCGGAGCGAAGACGCAGGGTAACGTACACACCTTCACGAGCGATCAGCTGAGCCGAAGCACCAGCGGAACGAGCGATCTGAGCGCCTTTACCTGGCTTCAATTCGATGCCATGAACGGTGCTACCAACTGGAATGTTGCGCAGTTGAAGAGCGTTACCTGGTTTGATCGGCGCCAAGGCACCTGCGATCAGTTGGTCACCAGCACTAACGCCTTTAGGGGCGATGATGTAGCGACGCTCGCCATCTGCGTACAGCAGAAGGGCGATGTGAGCGGTACGGTTTGGATCGTATTCAATGCGCTCAACAGTGGCAGAGATGCCATCTTTGTCGTTGCGACGGAAGTCGACCAAACGATAATGCTGCTTATGACCACCACCGATGTGACGGGTAGTAATACGGCCATTGTTGTTACGACCACCAGTCTTCGATTTCTTCTCGAGCAGCGGTGCGTGAGGAGCGCCTTTATGCAGCTCCTGGTTGACCACCTTGACCACAAAACGGCGGCCAGGGGAAGTCGGTTTGCATTTAACGATTGCCATGATGCACCCCTTCCTTACTCAGCACTGCTGCTGAAATCGAGATCTTGGCCTGGCTGAAGGGAGATAACTGCCTTCTTCCAGTCATTACGCTTGCCCAGACCGCGAGCCGTGCGCTTGCTCTTACCCAGAACATTCAGGGTAGTAACACGCTCAACTTTCACGCTGAACAGGCTTTCGACGGCCTTCTTGATTTCCAGCTTGGTTGCGTCAGTAGCAACCTTGAAAACGAACTGACCTTTTTTGTCTGCCAGAACCGTAGCCTTCTCGGAAACGTGCGGGCCAAGCAGAACTTTAAATACGCGTTCCTGGTTCATCCCAGCAGCTCCTCGAATTTCTTCACGGCCGACACAGTGATCAACACTTTGTCGTATGCGATCAGACTAACTGGATCGGAACCCTGGACGTCACGTACATCAACGTGCGGAAGGTTGCGAGCAGCCAGGTACAGATTCTGGTCAACAGCGTCAGACACGATCAAGACGTCAGTCAGGCCCATGCCAGTCAGCTTGTTAAGCAAATCTTTGGTTTTCGGTGCTTCAACAGCGAAGTCCTGAACCACGACCAGACGATCAGTACGAACCAGTTCAGCAAGGATGGAGCGCAGTGCTGCGCGATACATCTTCTTGTTGAGCTTCTGAGAGTGATCCTGTGGACGTGCTGCGAAAGTGGTACCACCGCCACGCCAGATTGGGCTACGGATCGTACCGGCACGAGCACGGCCAGTACCCTTTTGACGCCACGGGCGCTTACCGCCACCACGAACGTCGGAACGGGTCTTTTGCTGCTTGGTGCCCTGACGACCGCCAGCCATGTAGGCCACGACTGCCTGGTGTACCAGCGTCTCGTTGAATTCGCCGCCAAATGTCAGTTCGGAAACTTCGATTGCTTGAGCGTCATTTACATTTAATTGCATGTCAGCTTCCCCTTAACCGCGAGCCTTGGCTGCTGGACGTACAACCAGATTGCCGCCAGTAGCGCCAGGAACAGCACCCTTGACCAACAACAGATTGCGTTCAGCGTCCACGCGCACTACTTCCAGGGACTGCACGGTCACGCGCTCAGCGCCCATATGACCGGACATTTTTTTGCCCTTGAATACACGACCAGGAGTCTGGCACTGGCCGATAGAGCCTGGGACGCGGTGGGACACGGAGTTACCGTGCGTATTATCTTGCCCGCGGAAGTTCCAGCGCTTGATCGTACCCTGGAAGCCTTTACCTTTGGACTGACCGGTTACATCAACCAGTTGACCAGCAGCGAAGATTTCAGCGTTGATCAGATCGCCGGCCTGGTAATCGCCTTCTTCAAGACGGAATTCCATTACGGTACGACCAGCGGCAACGTTCGCTTTAGCGAAGTGGCCAGCTTGAGCAGCTGTAACACGCGAAGCACGACGCTCACCGACAGTGACTTGCACTGCACGATAGCCATCGGTTTCTTCGGTCTTAAACTGGGTGACGCGATTCGGCTCGATCTCAATGACCGTAACCGGAATGGAGACACCTTCTTCGGTGAAAATACGGGTCATACCGCATTTACGACCGACTACACCAATAGTCATGTTGTAAACCTCATGAGTGTACGGGGCTTTCACCCGCTATGGCCGCCCATTTCAGAGCGTTACACGACTAAGACCCGAGTCTTAGCCGAGGCTGATCTGAACTTCCACACCGGCCGCAAGATCAAGCTTCATAAGCGCGTCAACGGTTTTATCCGTCGGCTGGACGATGTCCAGAACGCGCTTGTGAGTACGGATCTCATACTGGTCGCGCGCGTCTTTGTTGACGTGCGGAGAAACCAGAACAGTGAACCGTTCTTTACGGGTAGGAAGTGGAATCGGACCACGCACTTGTGCACCAGTACGTTTCGCGGTTTCCACGATTTCCTGGGTAGATTGGTCGATCAGGCGATGGTCAAAAGCCTTCAACCTGATACGGATTTGCTGATTTTGCATTGGATTTCAGACTCCAGATTGCTGTTCCCACCGAGCGCAATACGCCCGTTAAAAGGAGGCGCAATTCTATAGACGAGCTGACAGGGTGTCAACCCAATAAAAAAGCCCCCGCAAGCGGGGGCTTTTTTAGACTCCTCGATTACTCGAGGATTTTGGCTACGACGCCAGCGCCGACGGTACGACCGCCTTCACGAATAGCGAAACGCAAACCATCTTCCATTGCGATTGGCTTGATCAGAGTGACTTCAACTTTAACGTTGTCACCTGGCATAACCATCTCAACGCCTTCCGGCAGTTCGCAGCTACCAGTTACGTCGGTAGTACGGAAGTAGAACTGTGGACGATAGCCTTTGAAGAACGGAGTGTGGCGACCGCCTTCTTCCTTGCTCAGCACGTAGATTTCAGCTTCGAACTTGGTGTGCGGCTTAACGGTGCCTGGCTTAACCAGAACCTGGCCACGCTCAACGTCGTCACGCTTGGTACCACGCAGCAGAACGCCGCAGTTCTCGCCAGCACGACCTTCGTCGAGCAGCTTGCGGAACATCTCAACACCAGTACAGGTAGTTTTGGTCGTAGGGCGCAGGCCAACGATTTCAACTTCTTCCTGAATGCGGACAATGCCACGCTCAACACGACCAGTTACAACAGTGCCACGACCGGAGATCGAGAAAACGTCTTCGATTGGCATCAGGAACGGCTTGTCGATAGCACGCTCTGGTTGCGGGATGTAGCTGTCCAGAGTCTCAACCAACTTCTTGACGGCAGTGGTGCCCATCTCGTTGTCGTCTTGACCGTTCAGAGCCATCAGCGCCGAACCGATGATGATCGGAGTGTCATCACCTGGGAAATCGTAAGTGCTGAGCAGGTCACGCACTTCCATCTCTACCAGTTCCAGCAGCTCAGCGTCGTCTACCATGTCAGCCTTGTTCAGGAAGACAACGATGTACGGAACGCCAACCTGACGGGACAGCAGGATGTGCTCGCGAGTCTGAGGCATCGGACCGTCAGCAGCCGAACATACCAGGATAGCGCCGTCCATCTGCGCAGCACCGGTGATCATGTTCTTCACATAGTCAGCGTGACCTGGGCAGTCAACGTGAGCGTAGTGACGCGCAGCAGAGTCGTACTCAACGTGCGCGGTGTTGATGGTGATACCACGTGCTTTTTCTTCCGGGGCGCTGTCGATCTTGTCGAAGTCAACCTTGGCCGAACCGAATACTTCGGAACAAACACGAGTCAGAGCAGCAGTCAGAGTTGTTTTACCGTGGTCGACGTGACCGATGGTGCCAACGTTGACGTGCGGTTTGTTACGTTCAAATTTTTCTTTAGCCACGACAGTGAACTCCTAGCCTAAAGGGGGCTGAATCAGCCTTGTTTTTTAACGATAGCTTCGACGACATTCGACGGAGCTTCGGAGTATTTGGAGAATTCCATAGAGTAGCTCGCGCGACCCTGAGACATGGAACGGACGTCGGTCGCATAACCGAACATCTCACCCAACGGAACTTCGGCGCGGATAACCTTGCCGGAAACCGTATCTTCCATACCCTGGATCAGACCACGACGACGATTCAGGTCTCCCATCACGTCACCCATGTAGTCCTCAGGTGTAACAACTTCAACCTTCATGATCGGCTCAAGAACAACACCGCCACCTTTGGAGGCAAGTTGCTTGGTCGCCATGGAGGCTGCCACCTTAAACGCCATCTCGTTGGAGTCGACGTCGTGGTAAGAACCATCGAAAACGGTAGCCTTCAGGCCGATCAGCGGATAGCCGGCAACAACACCGTTCTTCATCTGCTCTTCGATACCCTTCTGGATGGCCGGGATGTATTCCTTAGGAACCACACCACCTACCACTTCGTTCACGAATTGCAGACCTTCCTGACCTTCGTCAGCCGGTGCAAAACGAATCCAGCAATGGCCGAACTGGCCACGACCGCCGGATTGGCGTACGAACTTGCCTTCGATCTCACAAGCCTTCGTGATTTTCTCACGATAGGAAACCTGTGGCTTACCGATGTTGGCTTCGACGTTGAACTCACGGCGCATCCGGTCAACCAGGATGTCCAGGTGCAACTCGCCCATGCCAGAGATGATCGTTTGACCAGTCTCTTCATCAGTTTTGACGCGGAAAGACGGGTCTTCCTGAGCAAGCTTGCCCAGAGCGATACCCATTTTTTCCTGGTCATCCTTCGTTTTAGGCTCAACGGCAACCGAGATAACCGGTTCCGGGAAGTCCATGCGAACGAGGATGATTGGCTTGTCAAGAGAGCACAAGGTGTCGCCAGTGGTGACGTCCTTCATGCCGATCAAAGCCGCGATGTCACCAGCGCGTACTTCTTTGATCTCTTCACGAGTGTTCGCATGCATTTGCACCATACGACCAACGCGCTCTTTCTTGCCTTTTACGGAGTTCAAAACACCGTCGCCAGAGCTCAACACACCCGAGTAAACGCGTGCGAAAGTCAGGGTACCCACGAATGGGTCGGTAGCAATTTTGAAAGCCAGAGCCGAGAACGGTTCGCTGTCATCTGCATGACGCTCCATTGCGACTTCTTCGTCATCCGGGTCAGAACCCTTGATGGCTGGAATGTCGACTGGAGCCGGCAGATAGTCGATAACTGCGTCGAGAACCAGGGGAACGCCCTTGTTCTTGAACGAAGAACCGCACACAGCCAGAACGATTTCGCCAGCGATGGTACGTTGACGCAGAGCAGACTTGATTTCTTCGATGGTGAGTTCTTCACCTTCGAGGTACTTGTTCATCAGCTCTTCGTTGGCTTCAGCGGCAGCTTCAACCATGTTGCTGCGCCACTCTTCAGCCAATTCCTGCAGTTCTGCAGGGATCGCTTCGCGACGGGCAACCATACCTTTGTCAGCGTCGTCCCAGTAAACAGCTTCCATGGAGACCAGATCGATCTGACCCTGGAAATTGTCTTCTGCGCCGATAGCCAACTGGATAGGCACCGGAGTGTGACCCAGACGCTGCTTGATCTGACCGATCACGCGCAGGAAGTTTGCGCCGGCACGGTCCATCTTGTTTACGTAAACAAGACGCGGAACGCCGTATTTGTTGGCCTGACGCCATACGGTTTCCGACTGAGGCTCAACACCCGAGGTACCGCAGAACACAACGACCGCGCCATCGAGTACGCGCAGGGAGCGCTCTACTTCAATGGTGAAGTCAACGTGGCCCGGGGTATCGATGATGTTGAAGCGATGACGGTCGAACTGCTTGTCGGAGCCAGCCCAGAATGCAGTCGTAGCAGCGGAGGTAATGGTAATACCCCGCTCCTGCTCTTGCACCATCCAGTCCATGGTCGCGGCGCCATCATGCACCTCGCCCATTTTGTGGTTTACGCCAGTGTAAAAAAGGACGCGCTCGGTGGTGGTGGTTTTACCAGCATCCACGTGAGCAACGATACCAATGTTACGGTAGCGGTTAATCGGAGTAGTACGAGCCATAAAGCCCTCGCAAAATTAGTGACGCTGAAATTAGAAGCGGTAGTGCGAGAAAGCTTTGTTGGCTTCAGCCATACGGTGCACGTCTTCACGCTTCTTAACTGCAGCACCTTTACCTTCGGCGGCGTCCAACAGTTCGCCAGCCAAACGCAGAGCCATAGACTTCTCACCGCGCTTGCGCGCGAAGTCTACCAGCCAGCGCATTGCCAATGCATTACGACGGGAGGGACGAACTTCGACCGGGACCTGGTAAGTAGCACCGCCTACACGGCGCGACTTCACTTCGACCAGCGGAGCGATGGCGTCGAGAGCTTTCTCGAAGATTTCCAGGGGATCGGAGTTCTTGCGTTCTTTAACCTTTTCCAGCGCGCCATAAACAATACGCTCGGCAACGGCTTTCTTGCCGCTTTCCATAACGTGGTTCATGAACTTGGCCAGAATTTGGCTTCCGTATTTTGGATCGTCAAGCACTTCGCGCTTGGCTGCTACGCGTCTTCTTGGCATGGATAAGCCCTCAAACGGTCTTCAGGTTAGCTCGGGACCACCACCCATCGAGGGTGCGCCCGACCTTACTCTTATCGACTCAGAAAAATAGAAATCTGCATTTTTGTCACAGGAACCCTAAAGACTACTTAGGCTTCTTGGTACCGTACTTCGAGCGACCCTGGTTACGACCTTTGACGCCGGAAGTATCCAAAGAACCGCGGACGGTGTGGTAACGAACACCTGGCAAGTCTTTTACACGACCGCCACGAATCAGGACCACACTGTGCTCTTGCAGGTTGTGACCTTCACCACCGATGTACGAGGAAACCTCGAAACCGTTGGTCAGGCGCACACGGCATACTTTACGCAGTGCCGAGTTAGGTTTTTTCGGCGTGGTGGTATACACACGAGTGCATACGCCACGACGTTGCGGGCAGTTCTGCAGCGCAGGTACGTCGGATTTCTCGACGATACGCTTACGCGGCTGACGTACCAGCTGGTTGATAGTTGCCATCTACTAGCTCCACTGTTGTCTTGCGACGCTATTGTCTTACAAGAAAAGCAAAATGACAGGACATAAGTCCCGCCAAATTTAGGGGTACAAGAGTCTAAAGAGGATCTTGGCCCCAGTCAAGGCAAAGCCCCGGCCCTCCTCTCGACACCGCGGCAGAATTTACCTGCCACCGCGTCGAAAAGAAAGACCGAGGCCTTATCTTAATTACCGCTGGAGTTCAACGCTTCAGTCAATGCTGCTTCGACTTCGCTAGCGCTGACACGCAACGGCTTGTCTACTTCACGACGACGCTTGCGCTCGCTGTGATAAGCCAGACCGGTACCGGCCGGGATCAAACGACCCACGACAACGTTTTCCTTCAGGCCGCGCAGGTAGTCGCGCTTGCCTGTAACGGCCGCCTCGGTCAGTACGCGGGTTGTCTCTTGGAAAGAGGCCGCGGAGATGAACGACTCGGTGGACAACGATGCCTTGGTGATACCCAGCAGCACACGAGTAAATTTGGAAACGAATTTCTCGTCGCCCGCCAGACGCTCGTTCTCTACCAGAACGTGAGTCAGCTCCATCTGGTCACCTTTGATGAAGGTGGAATCACCAGATTCGGCAATTTCAACTTTACGCAGCATCTGACGCAGAATCGTCTCGATGTGCTTATCGTTGATCTTCACGCCTTGCAGACGGTAAACGTCCTGGATCTCGTTGACGATGTACTTGGCCAGCGCACTCACACCCAGCAGACGCAGGATGTCGTGTGGATCGCTAGGACCGTCGGAGATAACTTCGCCGCGGTTCACTTGTTCGCCTTCAAAGACGTTCAGGTGACGCCACTTTGGAATCAGCTCTTCGTACGGATCGCTACCGTCGTTCGGGGTAATCACCAGACGGCGCTTGCCTTTGGTTTCTTTACCGAACGCGATGGTGCCGCTGACTTCAGCCAGAATCGAGGCTTCTTTCGGACGACGGGCTTCGAACAAGTCGGCAACACGCGGCAGACCACCGGTGATGTCACGGGTCTTCGAAGTTTCTTGCGGGATACGGGCGATAACATCACCGATCGCAACCTGCACACCATCGGCTACACCGACCAATGCGTTAGCTGGCAGGAAGTACTGAGCCGGTACGTCGGTACCTGGCAGCAACAGATCCTTGCCATCAACACCCACCATCTTCACAGCAGGACGAATATCTTTGCCCGCTGCTGGACGGTCTTTGGCGTCGAGTACTTCAATGTTGGTCATACCGGTCAATTCGTCTGTCTGACGCTTGATCGTGATGCCTTCTTCCATGCCCACGTAGGTCACGGTACCTTTCATTTCGGTAACGATTGGGTGGGTGTGCGGATCCCACTTGGCCACGATCGAACCAGCGTCGACCTTGTCGCCTTCCTTCACCGAAATCACTGCACCGTAAGGCAGTTTGTAGCGCTCACGCTCACGACCGTAGTCATCAGCGATCGCCAGTTCACCAGAACGCGAAACCGCAACCAGGTGACCGTCGACACGTTCAACGTGCTTCAGGTTATGCAGGCGGACAGTACCGCCATTTTTCACCTGAACGCTGTCAGCAGCGGAGGTCCGGCTTGCCGCACCACCGATGTGGAACGTACGCATGGTCAGCTGGGTACCCGGCTCACCGATGGACTGGGCAGCGATAACGCCGACCGCTTCACCGATGTTCACCTGATGCCCGCGAGCCAGGTCACGACCGTAGCACTTGGCGCAGATACCGTAGCGAGTTTCGCAGCTGATCGGCGACCGAACGATGACTTCGTCGATGCTGTTCAGTTCGATGAACTCAACCCACTTCTCGTCTACCAGCGTACCACCAGGAACGATCACTTCGTCGGTGCCAGGCTTGAACACGTCACGGGCGATGACTCGACCCAGTACGCGTTCGCCCAATGGCTCAACAACGTCGCCGCCTTCAATGTGCGGTGTCATCAGCAGACCGTGTTCGGTACCGCAGTCGACTTCTGTCACAACAAGGTCTTGCGCAACGTCTACCAGACGACGAGTCAGGTAACCGGAGTTAGCTGTCTTCAACGCGGTATCCGCGAGACCCTTACGAGCACCGTGAGTGGAGATGAAGTACTGAAGTACGCTCAAACCTTCACGGAAGTTCGCAGTGATCGGCGTTTCAATGATGGAGCCATCCGGCTTGGCCATCAGACCACGCATACCCGCCAGCTGACGGATCTGTGCAGCGGAACCCCGAGCACCGGAGTCAGCCATCATGTACATCGAGTTGAAGGATTCCTGATCAACTTCGACGCCGTGACGGTCGATAACGCGCTCTTTGGACAGATTCGACATCATCGCTTTCGAGACTTCGTCGTTCGCCTTGGACCAAAGGTCGATTACCTTGTTGTACTTCTCGCCCTGGGTTACCAGGCCTGAGGCGTACTGACTTTCGATCTCTTTAACTTCTTCGGTTGCAGCGTCAATGATGCGTGCTTTTTCATCCGGGATAACGAAGTCGTTAACGCCGATGGAAACACCCGAAATCGTCGAGTAGGCAAAACCGGTGTACATCAACTGGTCAGCGAAGATAACGGTCTCTTTCAAACCAACCACGCGGTAGCACTGGTTGATCAGCTTGGAGATCGCCTTTTTCTTCATCGGCTGGTTGACCACGTCGTACGACAGGCCGGCCGGAACCACCTGGAACAACAGCGCACGGCCAACAGTAGTGTCGACGATACGGGTGTTCTTGACGCTGCCACCATCACGATCGTTGACCGTTTCGTGGATGCGGACCTTGACCTTGGCATGCAGTGCGGCTTCGCCGGCACGGAATACGCGGTCAACTTCCTGCAGATCCGCAAATACACGACCTTCGCCTTTGGCGTTGATCGCTTCACGAGTCATGTAGTACAGACCCAATACAACGTCCTGCGAAGGAACGATGATTGGCTCACCGTTGGCTGGCGACAGGATGTTGTTGGTCGACATCATCAGCGCACGCGCTTCGAGCTGGGCTTCCAGCGTCAACGGTACGTGAACGGCCATCTGGTCGCCGTCGAAGTCGGCGTTGTACGCGGCGCAGACCAACGGGTGCAGCTGGATAGCCTTACCTTCGATGAGAACCGGTTCAAATGCCTGGATACCCAGACGGTGAAGCGTTGGCGCACGGTTGAGAAGAACCGGGTGTTCGCGAATCACTTCAGCGAGAACGTCCCAGACTTCCGGCAGCTCGCGCTCAACCATTTTCTTGGCCGCTTTGATGGTGGTCGCGAGACCACGCATTTCCAGCTTGCCGAAAATGAACGGTTTGAACAGCTCGAGAGCCATTTTCTTCGGCAGACCGCACTGGTGCAGACGCAGGGTCGGACCCACGGTAATTACCGAACGACCCGAGTAGTCAACACGCTTACCGAGCAAGTTCTGACGGAAACGACCCTGCTTACCCTTGATCATGTCAGCCAGGGATTTCAGAGGACGTTTGTTCGAACCGGTGATAGCGCGGCCACGACGACCGTTGTCGAGCAACGCATCGACAGCTTCCTGCAACATACGCTTTTCGTTGCGTACGATGATGTCCGGAGCGGACAGATCAAGCAGGCGCTTCAAGCGGTTGTTACGGTTGATCACTCGACGATACAGATCGTTGAGGTCGGAAGTCGCGAAACGACCGCCATCCAGCGGAACCAATGGACGCAGATCTGGCGGCAGAACCGGCAGAACGGTGAGGACCATCCACTCAGGCAAGTTGCCCGAACCCTGGAAGGCTTCCATCAGCTTCAGACGCTTGGACAGCTTCTTGATCTTGGTTTCGGAGTTGGTTTGCGGAATTTCTTCGCGCAGACGGCCAATCTCGTGTTCCAGGTCGATAGCGTGCAGCAGTTCACGGACAGCTTCGGCACCCATGCGGGCATCGAAATCGTCGCCGAACTCTTCCAGCGCTTCAAAGTACTGCTCGTCGTTCAGCAGCTGACCTTTTTCAAGGGTGGTCATGCCTGGATCGATAACGACATAGCTCTCGAAGTAGAGAACGCGTTCGATATCACGCAGGGTCATGTCCATCAGCAAGCCGATACGGGACGGCAGGGACTTCAGGAACCAGATGTGGGCAACCGGCGAAGCCAGTTCGATGTGAGCCATACGCTCACGACGAACTTTAGCCAGCGCGACTTCAACGCCGCACTTCTCGCAGATCACACCACGGTGTTTCAGGCGCTTGTACTTACCGCACAGGCACTCGTAATCCTTGACCGGGCCAAAGATCTTGGCGCAGAACAAGCCGTCACGCTCAGGCTTGAACGTACGGTAGTTGATGGTTTCCGGCTTTTTAACTTCACCGAACGACCACGAACGGATCATCTCAGGCGAGGCCAATCCAATACGGATGGCGTCGAACTCTTCGACTTGACCCTGGTTTTTCAGCAAATTCAGTAGGTCTTTCAAGGCCTTTCCTCCTGGCGGAGCAGAGGGCAGTCATACCGACCCACCCTCGATTCGCGTCACGTGTTATTCGGTTTCCAGATCGATATCGATACCGAGCGAACGGATTTCTTTGATCAACACGTTGAAGGACTCGGGCATGCCCGGCTCCATACGGTGATCGCCGTCCACGATGTTTTTGTACATCTTGGTACGACCGTTCACATCGTCCGACTTCACTGTGAGCATTTCTTGCAGAGTGTAAGCCGCGCCGTATGCTTCCAGCGCCCACACTTCCATCTCTCCGAAACGCTGACCACCGAACTGAGCCTTACCACCCAGCGGCTGCTGGGTAACCAGGCTGTAAGAACCAGTGGAACGCGCATGCATCTTGTCGTCCACCAAGTGGTTCAGCTTCAGCATGTACATGTAGCCAACGGTGACCGGGCGCTCGAATTTGTTGCCGGTACGACCGTCGAACAGCTGCATCTGGCCGCTTTCTGGCATATCTGCCAGTTTCAGCATGGCCTTGATTTCGCTTTCCTTGGCACCGTCGAACACTGGAGTGGCCATTGGCACACCGCCACGCAGGTTCTTCGCGAGATCCAGGATTTCCTTGTCGGACAGGTCTTCCAGATTTTCCTGGCGACCGCCGATTTCGTTGTAGATCTCGGTCAGGAACTTGCGCAGATCAGCAACTTTACGCTGCTCTTCCAGCATGCGGTTGATCTTCTCGCCCAGACCTTTGGCCGCGAGGCCCAGGTGAGTTTCGAGGATCTGACCAACGTTCATACGCGAAGGTACGCCCAACGGGTTGAGAACGATATCTACCGGCGTGCCATTGGCATCGTGCGGCATGTCTTCAACCGGCATGATCACGGAGACCACACCTTTGTTACCGTGACGACCGGCCATCTTGTCGCCAGGCTGGATACGACGACGGATTGCCAGGTAAACCTTGACGATCTTCAGAACGCCCGGTGCCAGGTCATCGCCCTGCTGCAGCTTGCGCTTCTTGTCTTCGAACTTGTCATCAAGCAGACGACGACGATCAACGATGTAAGCCTGAGCTTTCTCGAGCTGCTCGTTCAGAGCATCTTCAGCCATGCGCAGTTTGAACCACTGACCATGCTCAAGACCGTCGAGGATCTCGTCGGTGATGTCCTGACCTTTCTTAAGGCCTGCGCCGCCTTCGACCTTGCGGCCAACCAGAGCGGAACGCAGACGCTCGAAGGTCGCGCCTTCAACGATGCGGAACTCTTCGTTCAGATCCTTGCGGATCTCGTCGAGCTGAGTCTTCTCGATGGACAGTGCACGAGCATCGCGCTCAACACCGTCACGGGTGAACACCTGTACGTCAATAACAGTACCTTTGGTGCCGGTTGGCACACGCAGGGACGTGTCTTTAACGTCGCTGGCCTTCTCACCGAAGATCGCACGCAACAGTTTTTCTTCCGGAGTCAGCTGGGTCTCGCCTTTCGGAGTGACCTTACCGACCAGGATATCGCCTGCGCCGACTTCGGCACCCACGTAAACGATACCGGCTTCGTCGAGCTTGTTCAGTGCAGCTTCACCGACGTTCGGGATGTCTGCAGTGATTTCTTCAGGCCCAAGCTTGGTATCACGCGCCACACAGGTCAGTTCCTGAATGTGGATCGTGGTAAAGCGGTCTTCCTGAACAACACGCTCGGACAGGCAGATGGAGTCTTCGAAGTTGAAGCCGTTCCATGCCATGAACGCGATGCGCATGTTCTGGCCCAGAGCCAGCTCACCCATATCGGTGGACGGACCGTCAGCCATGATGTCGCTGCGCTCAACCCGATCACCCTTGCTCACCAGCGGACGCTGGTTGATGCAGGTGTTCTGGTTGGAGCGGGTGTATTTGGTCAGGTTGTAGATGTCGACACCAGCTTCACCGGTCTCAACTTCATCATCAGCAACACGAACCACGATACGGCTTGCATCAACCGAGTCGATAACGCCCCCGCGACGAGCCACGACGCAAACGCCGGAGTCACGCGCTACGTTACGCTCCATGCCCGTACCTACCAGCGGCTTGTCAGCGCGCAAGGTCGGAACAGCTTGACGCTGCATGTTCGAACCCATCAACGCACGGTTGGCGTCGTCGTGCTCGAGGAACGGGATAAGCGATGCTGCAACCGACACAACCTGCTTCGGCGAAACGTCCATCAAGGTGACGTCTTCCGGCGCCTTGACGGTGAACTCGTTCAAGTGACGAACCGCTACCAGCTCGTCGATCAGAACTTTCTTGTCGTTCATTGCCGCAGAAGCCTGGGCGATGACGTGATCCGCTTCTTCAATAGCCGACAGGAACACGATCTCGTCGGTAACCAGTGCGTCTTTCACCACACGGTACGGGCTCTCGAGGAAACCGTACTGGTTGGTGCGCGCATAGGCTGCCAGGGAGTTGATCAGGCCGATGTTTGGACCTTCCGGCGTTTCGATCGGGCAAACACGACCGTAGTGCGTCGGGTGAACGTCTCGAACTTCAAAGCCGGCGCGCTCACGAGTCAAACCGCCAGGGCCGAGTGCAGAAACACGACGCTTGTGGGTGATCTCGGACAGCGGGTTGTTCTGGTCCATAAACTGGGAAAGCTGGCTGGAACCGAAGAACTCTTTCACCGCGGCCGCAACCGGCTTGGCGTTGATCAGGTCCTGAGGCATCAGGCCTTCGCTTTCTGCCATCGACAGACGCTCTTTGACCGCACGCTCAACACGCACCAGGCCGACACGGAACTGGTTCTCGGCCATTTCGCCAACACAACGAACACGACGGTTACCCAAGTGGTCGATGTCGTCGACGATGCCTTTACCGTTACGGATATCAACCAGCGTCTTCAGAACGGCAACGATGTCTTCTTTGCACAGAACGCCCGAACCTTCGATCTCGGTGCGACCGATACGACGGTTGAACTTCATCCGGCCTACAGCGGAGAGGTCGTAGCGCTCTGGGCTGAAGAACAGGTTGTTGAACAGGGTTTCTGCTGCGTCCTTGGTAGGCGGCTCGCCCGGACGCATCATGCGATAGATCTCTACCAGAGCTTCCAGTTGGTTGCTGGTGGAGTCGATCTTCAACGTATCGGAAACGAACGGACCACAGTCGATATCGTTGGTGTACAACGTTTCGATGCGAACAACCTGAGCCTTGGCAATCTTGGCCAGGATCTCGGTGTTCAGCTCGGTGTTGCACTCGGCAATGATTTCGCCAGTCGCTGGATGCACGATGACCTTGGCGGTAGTGCGGCCGAGGACGTAGTCCAGAGGCACTTCCAGCTCTTTGATCCCGGCTTTTTCCAGCTGGTTGATGTGGCGCGCAGTAATACGACGGCCTTGCTCAACGATGACCTTGCCTTTGTCGTCCAGGATATCCAGAACGGCAATTTCACCACGCAGACGCTGAGGAACCAGCTCCAGGCGAAGGTTTTCACCCTGCACATGGAAAACGTTGGTGGTGTAGAAAGCATCGAGCACTTGTTCAGTCGTATAACCGAGCGCGCGCAGCAACACGGACGCAGGCAGCTTGCGACGACGGTCGATACGAACAAATACGCAGTCTTTCGGATCGAACTCGAAGTCCAACCACGAACCGCGATACGGAATGATACGCGCGGAATAAAGCAGTTTGCCGGAGCTGTGCGTCTTGCCACGGTCGTGGTCGAAGAACACGCCAGGCGAACGGTGCAGCTGGGAAACGATAACGCGCTCGGTACCGTTGATAACGAAGGTACCGTTCTCAGTCATCAGGGGGATTTCACCCATGTAGACTTCTTGCTCTTTGATGTCCTTGATCGCTTTGTTCGACGATTCTTTGTCGAAAATGATCAAGCGAACCTTGACTCGCAGAGGTACAGCGTAAGTCACACCGCGCAGCACGCACTCTTTGACATCAAATGCCGGTTCGCCCAAGCGATAACCTACATACTCCAGCGCAGCATTGCCGGAGTAGCTGATGATCGGGAAAACGGATTTGAAGGCTGCATGCAGACCGACGTCGCGGAACTGATCTTTGGTCGCTCCCGCTTGCAGGAATTCGCGATACGAATCCAGCTGGATGGCCAGGAGATACGGCACATCCATTACGTCCGGCAACTTGCTAAAGTCCTTGCGGATACGTTTTTTCTCAGTATATGAGTAAGCCATCAGCGTTCCCCAGCTTGGTCACCTGCTTGTTTGGCTCCCCCCGACGGGAGCAGCCAGAAAATCGTGCAAACCCCGTGGTTTGCTCCACCATTCCGGTGGCTTTTTTGCACGTCAGAGACGTTGTACAAGCCAATCGTCTATAACGGAAAAAGGCCGGTGGCAAGAGCCACCAGCCATCAGCCTTTCGCTTAACGCTTGGGCTGGACACTCAAAGTCGGTACTTATTTCAGCTCGACTTTAGCGCCTGCTTCTTCCAAGGTAGCCTTGGCTTTGTCAGCAGCGTCTTTCGAAACTGCTTCCAGAACGATGCCTGGAGCGCCGTCAACTACAGCCTTGGCTTCTTTCAAGCCCAGACCGGTCAGCTCACGTACAGCCTTGATCACGTTAACTTTCTTCTCGCCAGCTTCCAGCAGCATGACGTTGAATTCAGTTTGCTCTTCAACAACAGCGGCAGCAGCAGCTGGACCAGCAGAAGCAGCAGCGGCAGTAACACCGAACTTTTCTTCGAAGGCCTTGATCAGCTCAACAACCTGCAGAACGGACATTTCGCCAACTGCGTTGAGGATATCTTCTTGAGAGATAGACATGAATCTAATTCCTGAATTGGGGGACGGCCTAGGCGGCCATCAAAATAAACAAAAAAACGCGAGAGGGAACGCTCAGCCTTAGGCTGCTGCGGATTCTTTCTGATCGCGAATAGCCGCCAGAGTACGAGCCAACTTGCTGGTAGCGCCTTGAATCACGCTCATCAGCTGGGAGATTGCTTCGTCACGGGTCGGCAAGGTTGCCAGTACGTCGATCTGGTTAGCCGCGAGGAACTTGCCCTCGAATGCAGCTGCCTTGATCTCGAACTTATCCTGACCTTTGGAGAATTCCTTGAACAAACGGGCAGCAGCGCCAGGATGTTCGTTAGAGAATGCAACCAGGGTCGGGCCAGTGAACACGTCGTTGAGCACGTCATATTGAGTGCCAGCAACGGCGCGCTTGAGCAGGGTGTTACGTACAACACGTACGTAAACGCCAGCTTCACGAGCCTCTTTACGGAGTCCGGTCATAGCGCTTACTGTTACGCCACGGGCATCAGCCACGACAGCGGACAGAGCAACTTGGGCAGCCTTGTTGACTTCAGCGACGATGGCCTTCTTGTCTTCAAGCTTAATTGCCACGGGTTTAACTCCTGCTTGTTACCGTTTCATCCAACCGAGGC
This sequence comes from Pseudomonas sp. DSP3-2-3, assembly GCF_049898225.1. Taxonomy (NCBI): domain Bacteria; kingdom Pseudomonadati; phylum Pseudomonadota; class Gammaproteobacteria; order Pseudomonadales; family Pseudomonadaceae; genus Pseudomonas; species Pseudomonas sp. DSP3-2-3. The sequence continues at coordinate 90,899 of NZ_JAFCXH010000026.1, forward strand.
CGGATGTCGTTTTGGTGTCTGATTCGGTAAGGAACCGGGAGCACCATCTGCGTAGGCTTGAGGTTTAAGACTTGCGCCGCCTACGGTCTTGGATAGCCCCCGCCAGGCAGGGACCCCAATCTTTCTTTGGCGTTTTGACACGCCAACTTTGTCTTACGCGTCCAACGAACCCTGGTCGATAACCAGACCTGGGCCCATGGTGGTGCTCAATGTAACGCGCTTGACGTAAATGCCTTTCGAAGACGCTGGCTTGATACGCTTCAGATCAGAGATCAGCGCTTCAACGTTTTCTTTCAGCTTGACTGCGTCGAAACCGACCTTGCCAACTGAAGTGTGGATGATGCCGTTTTTGTCGGTGCGATAACGAACCTGACCAGCCTTGGCATTCTTGACGGCGTTAGCAACGTCAGGAGTAACAGTGCCGACTTTAGGGTTAGGCATCAGACCACGTGGACCGAGAATCTGACCCAACTGACCAACAACACGCATCGCGTCCGGGGAAGCGATAACAACGTCGTAGTTCAGATCGCCAGCTTTCATTTCGGCAGCCAGATCATCCATACCAACGCGATCAGCACCAGCAGCCAGAGCGGCTTCAGCAGCCGGGCCCTGGGTGAATACTGCAACGCGAACGGTCTTGCCAGTGCCGTGCGGCAGCACGGTAGCGCTACGAACGACCTGGTCGGATTTACGAGGGTCAACGCCCAGGTTCACCGCAATATCAACCGACTCGCTGAACTTGACAGTCGACAGCTCAGCCAACAGGGCTGCTGCGTCTGTGAAGTTGTAGGATTTGCCCGGCTCGATTTTGTCGGCGATTGCCTTTTGGCGCTTAGTCAACTTAGCCATTACACACCCTCCACGTTAAGGCCCATGCTACGAGCGGAACCGGCGATGGTACGCACGGCCGCATCCATGTCAGCAGCAGTCAGATCCGCATTTTTTGCTTTAGCGATATCTTCCAGCTGTGCACGAGTCACGGTGCCAACTTTAACGGTGTTCGGACGTGCCGAGCCGCTAGTCAGACCAGCAGCCTTCTTCAGCAGAACCGAAGCAGGGGTGCTTTTTGTTTCGAAAGTGAAGCTACGGTCGCTGTAAACAGTGATGATCACAGGAGTCGGCAAGCCTGGCTCTTGACCCTGAGTACGGGCGTTGAAGGCCTTGCAGAATTCCATGATGTTCACGCCATGCTGACCCAGAGCCGGGCCAACAGGTGGGCTAGGGTTAGCCTGAGCAGCTTTCACTTGCAGCTTGATGTAAGCGGTAATCTTCTTGGCCATGAGGCACTCCAATTACGGGTTCGAACGCCAATTAAGGCTCCCCGGTTACTTGCACGTTTATCCCAGTGACGAAAAAACCCCACAGCCTAGGGCTACGGGGTGTGGGATTCTCGCTCAGTTAGACCTTTTCGACCTGACTGAACTCAAGCTCTACCGGAGTAGAGCGACCGAAAATGAGCACCGCGACCTGAATCCGGCTCTTTTCGTAGTTAACCTCTTCAACCGTGCCGTTAAAATCGGCGAACGGACCATCAGTGACACGAACAACTTCACCTGGCTCGAACAGCGTTTTTGGCTTCGGCTTGTCGCTACCATCAGCGACGCGACGCAGAATCGCATCAGCTTCTTTATCAGTAATCGGTGCTGGCTTATCAGCAGTGCCGCCGATGAAACCCATGACGCGAGGGGTATCCTTGACCAAGTGCCAAGTCCCTTCATTCATGTCCATCTGAACCAACACATAGCCAGGGAAGAATTTACGCTCACTTTTGCGTTTCTGGCCGTTACGCATTTCAACCACTTCTTCAGTGGGAACCAGAATTTCGCCGAAGCCATCTTCCATGCCAGCCAGCTTCACACGCTCGATCAACGAGCGCATTACATGCTTTTCGTAACCCGAATAAGCATGCACTACGTACCAACGCTTAGCCACGGGACACCCTTAGCCAACAATCAAGGAAACAAGCCAGCCGAGCAGGGAATCAAGCCCCCACAACAGCAACGCCATAACCAGTACAACAGCCACTACAATCAACGTGGTCTGCGTGGTTTCTTGGCGAGTAGGCCACACGACTTTACGAATCTCGGCGCGAGCTTCCTTTGCCAAAACAAAGAACGCCTTGCCCTTGACCGTCTGCAACCCTACAAAGGCAGCTGCAGCAGCGATCACCAGCAGTACAAGAACACGGTACAGGATCGGTTGAGCCGAGTAATACTGATTACCGACGACGCCTACGACCACCAACACGACCACGAGCAGCCACTTAAGCATATCGAAGCGTGATTCTTGGATTTCAGTCTTGGGAGTCATCTACGGAGATCCTGTGAAAAGAAAGCCAGACACAATTTAATGAATCTGGCAGGTCAGGAGGGAATCGAACCCCCAACCTACGGTTTTGGAGACCGTCGCTCTGCCAATTGAGCTACTGACCTAAAAGCAAAATCAGGCCGACCACTATGCCAGCCCAACAAGAATTTTTCAACAACCTCACAACTCTTTTTCTGATTGAGGCCTGAACGACAGCTAGACAGGGCAAACAATCCCCACCCTCACAACCACCAAACACCCAATCAACTCATTATCCGACAAGCCGCCAAAGGAGCCACTAACAGATAATAAAATTACAAACATCCACAACGTTGAAACACTTACTTTCAGCCTTCGCCATACAACAACAAACGAAACACTGATTAAAACAAAGGCAGATATTTTCATATCTGCCTTAATATGGAGCTCTTGAGCGGATTCGAACCGCTGACCTCACCCTTACCAAGGGTGTGCTCTACCAACTGAGCTACAAGAGCGAAACACTTTGCACAAACAGCAAATTTGGAGCGGGTGGCGGGAATCGAACCCGCATCATCAGCTTGGAAGGCTGAGGTTCTACCACTAAACTACACCCGCCTAACTTGCTGCTTAGGCTTAAATTTGGTGGAGGGGGAAGGATTCGAACCTTCGAAGTCGTAGACGTCAGATTTACAGTCTGATCCCTTTGGCCGCTCGGGAACCCCTCCTGAACGAGGCAGCATTTTCAACTCATGCCACCCTTCTGTCAACCTTTTTCTCATTAAAAACCTGAGGTTACAAACGCTGACTATCGCTCGACAGTTATCGGGAGCTAACCCTACGCTGCTGAGCGGGCGCCATTCTATGCAAACTAATCGGCCGTTGCAATGCCTGAACACAACATAATTTTGTTTTTCAGCTGAGGGAAGTCATGAACAAGACCCGCCAGCAGCTCCTGATCAACCAGCCGCCGGCTACCTGGAGCTATTTTCAGCCAATAGGTATTTTGACCTCCCGATTGCAAGGCCTGCAATTGAGACTGGATATCCAAGCTGATGAGGCGCTGCTCAACGGTTCGGGCTTCTTCCTGGCCGGGCCATCCACCCAGATAGAGGCATCTCTCTTCAGCATTACTTTGTGGCGAGCCCATCTCGCGAGAAGTGTCCGACTCACTCAGAAGATGGATATCCTGTCGTTCTGCCCTATATAGCGATAAAGGCAATACCTCCTTCGCTCGCAACGGCGCTTCTTGTTGATGCCAGATATAGTAAAAAGCATTTAACATCAGCAATAGCAAAAACAACCAACGCATAGAAACCTCAACGCAAAGGGCAGGCCAGCGCAAGTCCGACAAAAATGAGATCGGGTACGAGCCGCGCGCCTGGCAACGACCCACTTACCAGATTCGCATCTCCCCCAGTCACAAAAATCACGAAATCCTCACCCCAATACTGACGAGCTATCTCCAATTGCGTGACGGCAAAGCCCCTCAACATAAGATGGCAACCACGCTCTACCGCCTCAACCGTAGATCGTCCCGGGGAATAGCTATCTAGCGACCGCTTGGCATCCGCGTCATCGTAGCGAATTCGGCGCGTATGGCTCTTCAACTGACTTCGCATTAACGTCATGCCAGGGCAAATGAACCCCCCGAGATGCTGCCCATCAGCGGTGACGAAATCGCTTGTCACCGCAGTGCCCAGATCGAGAACAAGGCACGCCTTTCCCGCGATCTGATACGCCCCCACCAACGCCAGCCATCTATCCAGACCTAAAAGCTGATAGTCATCGTATCCGTTCTGGACGCCCGCAAGCGCTGTAGTCGGCTCGGCACATACGGCATCAATTGCAAACGTTGAAGCCAGCGCGAAAATCAATTTATCCGTTTCGTCGCGGGTGCGAACACTCACCAGGCGACACTGAGTTAATGTCACAGCAGGTAACCCGGAAAGCGTAGCAATCAGCGCGTCATCAGAGTCCGCAACTCCACCTACGGCAGACCCAGAGTCACCGCTGGCAATTACTCGCCACTTTATGAAGCTATTTCCACAATCCAGCTCAAGTATCATTACGCAACCTCAGGCTGAGCTCGCCACCACTGTAGCTTTTCTTTTCGTCACCAATCTGCAGCTGCAGGGCTCCCTGAACATCAATACCCAACACAATACCTTCTATCGCCTCAGAACCAGCGAGAAGAGTAACTGCGCGGCCTTGCCAGAGGTGGTTCTCTTCCCATTCCGCCATATATGCGCCAAACCCTTGCACCTGATGCACAGCCAAATATGCAGCGATGTTGGTGCTTAGCTTGGCCACCAGCTCGTTTCGATTGGAAGGGACGCCAGTCTCTATATGAACTGACGTCCATTCCTGATCGATTTCATCTGAGGCCCGCATGTTCACGTTGATTCCCACACCGACAACTACGTGACAAACGTCCGCCGGATCACCTAATAGCTCCAGCAAAACGCCGGCGATTTTGCGCCGCCCCACCAGCACGTCATTGGGCCATTTAAGGCCGGCGGCCTTTACCCCGCCTTCTCTCAAGGTTTTCAGCACCGCCAAACCAATCAGTAGACTGAGGCCTTCGAGCTGGCGCATCCCGCCTTCTATCCTGAGCGCGAGGCTGTAGTAGATATTCTCGCCGAACGGGCTTACCCATTTGCGCCCCCGCCGCCCCCTCCCAGCGGTCTGGCGTTCAGCCAATACAACCAGCGGCAATGGAGACCTTGAACCAATAAACCTCATGGCGGCTGCGTTCGTCGAGTCTACCGAATCAAATATTTGAACCGGCCAGCCCAGAGAAGGCACCGCAGTCTGGATCTCGGCCTCGTTGAGCAGGGAGATCGGGTATGCCAACTTGTATCCTCGACCCCGAACCTTATGCACCTCAACACCTAGAGCGATCTCCAACTGCTGCAACTGCTTCCAAACGGCGCTTCGACTTACTCCGAGAGCCGCACCCAAGTCCTGCCCGGAATGAAATTTTCCATCCTTAAGAAGCTTCAACAACGTCAGCATTTAGAAATCGCCTGTTAATGAGGCACGCATCATAGCCATGCCCGCTGGCAATGCATAGAAACTCGATAGAGTTTTAATAAGGACCTACCGAAGTTACGTCGTGCAATAACCAATGGATTTCCGAGCAGACAAACAAAACCCCTGAACGCGTAAGCGATCAGGGGTTCTGCAATTCAATCTTGACGATGACCTACTCTCACATGGGGAAACCCCACACTACCATCGGCGATGCATCGTTTC
>NZ_JAFCXH010000027.1:0-95698 GCF_049898225.1 Pseudomonas sp. DSP3-2-3
CTTCGATCAACTTCACGTTGCTCGTGAGCGGGAGGCGAATTCTACAGCGTTACAACCTGCTGTCAACCACCTTTTTTCACCGCTTCCGATCAACTCATCGAAACCTCTTCCTCGCCAATAAACCCGGCTAACTACTTGATTACCAAGGAGTTTTCCGTTTCATCTGCTCCGGAAGAGGTGCGAATTATAGACAGATTAGAGAGGCCGTCAACCGTTAATTCAGGCTTTTGTTACAACAGCATTCTTTTTCGTTCTAACACGCTGGATTCGCCGAGCAATCATTGGGACTCGCATAAGAAGAAGGACAACGCCAATGACAGCGTAAAGCGCCCACTCCTTGAGATCCGCCCTGACAATCCAAAGCATATGCAACAGCCCCAGCCCTAAAATGACGTATATAAGCCGATGAAGCTTCTTCCATCGTGCCCCCAACCGCCGCTGACTGTAGCGATTGGAAGTCACCGTCAATGCCAGCAAACACAGGAACGCCAGGCTCCCGACAATAATGTAGGGCCGCTTGACCAACTCCGTACCCAGTTGCGCCCAGTCCAGGCCAAGGATGAATACGGCATACGCACTCATATGCATGACGACATAGGCAAAGCACCAAAGCCCCAATTGCCGACGAACAGAAATCCAGCCCGGCCAACCAGTCATGCGCTGCAACGGCGTCATTGCCAGGGTGACCAACAGCAGGATCAAGGTGCCCAATCCCAGGCGGTCCACCAGGACCTTTCCGGGATCAGGCCCCAAAGCGAAAATCCATGCCTGATAGAGCCAAAGGATCGGTGCAACGCAAGCAGCCAAAAAGACGCCAATGCGCCAGAACGGGTAACGCATCAGTAATTTTTCCGTAAATCGAGGCCTGCATATAAGGAGGCAACCTCCTCCCCGTAACCGTTGAACATTTCTGTCTGCCTGATATTAGGACTGAACAGCCCGCTCGGCAGCCGGCGTTCATGCGCCTGCGTCCAGCGCGGATGATCGACGGTCGGGTTCACGTTGGCATAGAAGCCGTACTCACTCGCAGCAATACTCTGCCAAGTGGTCTTTGGCTGCTCACTGACAAGGCTGATACGCACGATGGACTTCACACTCTTGAAGCCATACTTCCACGGCACCACCAAGCGCAGCGGCGCGCCGTTCTGATTAGGCAATTCGCGCCCGTACATGCCTACCGCAAGAATGGCCAACGGATTCATTGCCTCGTCCAGCCGCAAGCCCTCTACATAAGGCCAATCGATCAAGGCAAAACCAGAGCGCTGACCCGGCATGGTTTTCGGATCCTGCAATGTCTCGAAGCGGATGTACTTTGCGTTGGCTGTCGGCTCGACCTGCTTGAGCAATGCCGAAATAGGAAAACCTATCCAGGGGATGACCATTGACCAGGCCTCGACGCAACGCAGCCGGTAGATGCGTTCTTCCAACTGATACGGCTTCATGAAGTCTTCGAGCGCGTAGCGACCCGGCTTGGCGACTTCACCGTCGATGACCACGCTCCACGGCTCGGTCTTCAGTGAACCGGCGTTTTGCGCCGGATCACCTTTGTCGGTGCCAAATTCATAGAAGTTGTTGTAGTGGGTCGCGTCCTTGAAAGGCGTGATCGTTTCATCCTTGACGTTGACCGCTTGCCATTTCGTCGACGGAAGTTTTTCCGCAAACCACGACGGCGCCTTGCCCGGTTCGACATCGGCATAGCGGGAAGGATCAGCAGCACTGGCCCAGCGCGGCACGGCACCGATGGCCAGGCCTGCAATCGAGCTGCCCAACAGCGCACGACGGGAGAAATAGAGAGATTCGGGAGTGACGTCCGACTCTTTGCAGTCGGACGACGGGGGAAGCTTTATAAGCATGATGACTCCACAGTCTATGGGGAACTTATGCACCAACAGACTGTGAAGTATGGGGGAAAATCAAATCACTCGACGGATCTGTGCCGACGCAGTCGTAACAAATATTGCACAGGTCCGGATGCTGCATAAGCGAGGAAAATTAGCAGCAAGATGCGCGGAGGGTCGCTGAAGACGACAGCAAACACCAAAACGACCGCAAGAATCGCAACGAAGGGAACGCGTCCCTTGAGGTCAAGTTCCTTGAAGCTGTTGTACTTGATGTTGCTGACCATCAGCATCCCGGCAGCAGCTACCAACAATGCCACCAGGAACGACAGCTTCGAGCCCTGGATGCCATAGTCGCTGAACGCCCATACGGTGCCGGCAACCACGCCCGCCGCCGCAGGACTCGCCAAACCGATGAAATAACGTTTGTCGGCTTTGCCCACCTGAGTGTTAAAGCGCGCCAGACGCAGCGCCGCGCCTGCGACGTAAATGAAGGCAACCATCCACCCCACTTTGCCCATATCGCCCAGCGCCCAGCCAAATGCCAGCAACGCCGGCGCTACGCCGAAGGCAACCATGTCGGACAAGGAATCGTATTCGGCACCGAAGGCGCTCTGAGTGTTGGTCATGCGCGCCACTCGACCATCCAGGCCATCCAGAACCATGGCGACGAAAATGGCGATTGCAGCAAAGGCAAAATACTTGCTCGCCCCGGCGGCATCCCCGGCACTCAAGGCGCTCTGGGCGCTCATCGAACTGATGATGGAATAGAAGCCGGCAAACAGATTCGCCGTAGTAAACAGGTTTGGCAGCAGATAGATACCGCGATGCCGGACTTTGCGCCCTTCAGCGTCATGCCCTTCTTCAATATGCTCATCGATCGGTAGCAGGCTTTCGGCGTCAGAGGCCTTGCTTGGCTCTTCAGGACGTTCGCTCATGGACTTTACCTTGCAACGGTGTGGAAAGTTTCGACAGATGTCTGCGACGAGGGTTCGTCGGCAAACGATGCAGCTTTATACCAGAAGCGTCAGGCCCATACGAAAAAACGCGGCCAATTGGCCGCGTTTCCGTACTGCTGAACGAAGTCGAAAGACTTAGTTCTTGTCTTTGTCGACGATCTTGTTGGCTGCGATCCAAGGCATCATCGAGCGCAGTTGTTCGCCGATGATTTCGATGCCGTGCGCAGCGTTGTTACGACGCTTGGCAGTCATCGAAGGGTAGCCAGTAGCGCCTTCGGTGATGAACATCTTCGCGTACTCACCATCCTGAATGCGCTTGAGAGCGTTGCGCATGGCTTGACGGGATTCAGCGTTGATGACTTCAGGACCGGTCACGTATTCGCCGTATTCGGCATTGTTGGAGATCGAGTAGTTCATGTTGGCGATACCGCCTTCGTACATGAGGTCAACGATCAGCTTCAATTCGTGCAGGCATTCGAAGTACGCCATTTCTGGAGCGTAGCCAGCTTCAACCAGAGTCTCGAAGCCTGCCTTGACCAACTCAACGGTACCGCCACACAGAACGGCTTGCTCGCCGAACAGGTCGGTTTCGGTTTCGTCCTTGAAGGTGGTTTCGATGATGCCGGTACGACCGCCACCAACGCCCGAAGCGTAGGACAGCGCAACGTTTTTGGCGTTGCCCGAAGCATCCTGGTAGATCGCGATCAGGTCAGGAATACCGCCGCCTTTGACGAACTCGGTACGCACGGTGTGGCCAGGCGCTTTAGGGGCGATCATGATCACGTCCAGGTCAGCACGCGGCACGACCTGGTTGTAGTGAATCGCGAAACCGTGGGAGAAGGCCAGTGTTGCGCCCTGCTTCAGGTTCGGCTCGACTTCGTTTTTGTACAGCGCGGACTGGAATTCGTCTGGAGTCAGGATCATGACCAGATCGGCAGCAGCCACAGCGGAAGCAACGTCAGTCACTTTCAAGCCGTGAGCTTCAGCCTTGGCGACGGTAGGCGAACCTTTGCGCAGACCAACAGTGACATCAACGCCGGAGTCTTTCAGGTTGCACGCCTGGGCGTGGCCTTGGGAACCGTAACCGATGATGGCAACTTTTTTGCCCTGGATGATCGAAAGGTCGCAGTCTTTGTCGTAATAAACTTTCATGAAATTTCCCTTGTTATCCCGGCCGTTCAGGCCATTTGCTTAATTGAGTTAGATGCTCAGCACTTTGTCGCCGCGGGCAATGCCCGTAACGCCGCTACGTACTGTTTCCAGGATCGCGGCAGTGCCGATGGCCTGAATGAAGCTGTCCAGCTTGTCGCTTGTACCGGTCAGTTGCACGGTATAGACACTGGCTGAAACGTCAACGATTTGCCCACGAAAGATATCCGTGGTGCGTTTGATCTCGGCGCGCTGGGCACCGGTGGCCTTGACCTTGATCAGCATCAGTTCGCGCTCGATGTGGGCGCTTTCCGACAGATCCACCAGCTTGACCACTTCGACCAGCTTGTTGAGGTTTTTGGTGATCTGCTCGATCACCTCATCCTGGCCCACGGTGGTCAACGTCAGGCGCGACAGTGTCGGGTCTTCGGTTGGAGCCACGGTCAGGCTTTCGATGTTGTAGTTACGCTGTGAAAACAGGCCCACGACGCGAGACAAAGCACCCGGTTCGTTTTCCAGCAAAAGGGAAATGATGTGCCGCATGATTAAGTCCGCTCCGTCTTGCTCAGCCACATATCGCGCATGGAGCCGTCTTTGATCTGCATCGGGTAGACGTGCTCGGTGACATCGACCTTGATATCGATGAACACCAATCGATCCTTCATGGCAAAGGCTTCTTCCATCATCGGCTTCAAGTCTTTGAGGTCGGTGATGCGCATGCCGACGTGGCCATAGGCCTCGACCAGCTTCACGAAGTCAGGCAGCGACTCCATGTAAGAGTGCGAGTGACGACCGCTGTAGCTCATGTCCTGCCACTGGCGAACCATGCCGAGTACGCCGTTGTTGAGCAGGATGATTTTCACCGGCAGGTCGTACTGCAGGCAGGTCGACAGCTCCTGGATGTTCATCTGGATACTGCCTTCACCCGTCACGCAGGCAACGTCCGCATCCGGGAAGCTCAACTTGACGCCCATGGCTGCAGGAAAACCAAAGCCCATGGTGCCCAGGCCGCCGGAGTTGATCCAGCGATTAGGCTTGTTGAAGCGGTAATACTGCGCAGCGAACATCTGATGCTGGCCCACGTCGGACGTGATGTAAGCATCGCCCTTGGTGACTTCGCACAGCGTCTCGATGACTTTCTGCGGCTTGATGACGCTGCCGTCGCCCGGGTTGTACGGGAACATGTCGCGATCGCCGCGCCATTCTTCGATCTGCTTCCACCAATTGGCGACCAGAGTCTTGTCCGGGGTCTCGCCGATATCCTTCAAGGTGGCAACCATTTCGGTCAACACGCTCTCAACCGGACCGACAATAGGCACGTCAGCCTTGATGGTTTTGGAGATCGATGCAGGGTCGATGTCGATGTGGATGATCTTGGCGTTCGGGCAGAACTTCGACGCGCCATTGATTACGCGATCGTCGAAACGCGCGCCCACTGCCAGGATCACGTCAGCATGGTGCATCGCCAGGTTGGCGGTGTAGCTGCCGTGCATCCCGAGCATGCCGAGGAACTGGCGATCCATGCCCGGATAGCCGCCCAGGCCCATCAAGGTATTGGTCACCGGAGCATTCAGCGCCTGCGCCAGCTCGGTAAGTGGCTCGGAGCCATTACCCAGAATCACACCGCCACCGGCATAGATGATCGGACGCTTGGCCGCAAGCAGCATTTCCACGGCTTTGCGGATCTGGCCGGAATGGCCACGAACCGCCGGGCTGTAGGAGCGCAGCTTGGCTTTCTTGGGGAACACGTATTCGAATTTTTCCGCCGGGTTGGTCATATCTTTCGGGATATCGACCACAACCGGACCTGGACGACCGGATTGCGCCAGGTAGAAAGCCTTCTTCAGGACTTCCGGGATTTCCGAGGCGTGCTTGATCATGAAGCTGTGTTTCACGATCGGACGGGAGATACCGATCATGTCGGTTTCCTGGAACGCATCGGTGCCCACCAGCGTACTGGCGACCTGACCAGACAGAATCACCATCGGGATCGAGTCCATGTAGGCCGTCGCGATACCGGTGATTGCGTTGGTTGCGCCAGGACCCGAGGTAACCAGCACGACGCCAGCCTTGCCGGTAGCGCGCGCGTAGCCGTCAGCCATGTGCGTGGCCGCTTGTTCGTGACGAACAAGGATATGGCTCACGGCAGGTTCTTTGAACAGGGCATCGTAGACATGCAGGAGGGCGCCGCCAGGGTACCCGTAGATATGCTTAACGCCTTCGTCACGCAAAAAGCGGACGATCATTTCGCCGCCGGATAAAAGCTCCACGTTGTTCACCTCTAAAACGCCAGAATACCGCCCACAAACGAGGACGGGTCTTAATAGGTTTTACTGCCAAGCAGAGCATGAGCGACGGTGGTCGCCGACTACGTCAGCACTGACTGAGCAAGTATTGGGATGACCCCAGAGTGTTGCGGGGCTTTCCCACCCAGCGCGAGGTAACGCGTTGCGGGTGTAACAGGTCGGCGCGGGTGTGCGCCTCATGATCTACCGAGATGGCCTGCTTCTGGCAGTCCCTCCACAGCGAACTTTGGATTGTTGTGATTCGACCCTCTCAAGTCAAGTAATCCGTAAGGTTTCTTCGCACTAACCGCATGAAAAACCACCAAATGGGACCGCGCAAGGGTGCTTATGGTAGGTTGCGCAGTGAACAACCCTTCAAGGAAGCAGCATGCGTCGCGTGATTTTCTCCGCCCTCCTCGCACTGGCATTCGGCAATACCAGCCACGCCGCGCAGATCTTCAAATGGGTCGATGCCCAAGGCGTCACTCACTTCGATGCCCAACCTCCGGCGGGACAGGCGGCACAGGAAATCCATACCGCACAACCACCACCGGCATCGGCCCCGGCGACGGCACCGGTCGATGTTGACGGACCAGCGCAACAGCGGGCCATCGACAAGCAGGTCAAGAAACAGATTGCGACCGAAGAGGCCCAGCGCAAGGAAAACTGCACGAAGCTACGCACCAACCTCGCGCAACTGCAGAACAACCCTCGCGTGCGTGAGCAGGTCGAGGGTGAGACCAAGCGTCTGTCGGAAGATGAGCGCCAGGATCGCATCAGCGAAACGCAAAAGGCCATCGAGGACTTTTGCGGCTGAGCACTTTTTGACCAGGCACAGCTTGGCGCTTACGTGAACTCGGTGATCAATCGATCAAAATGAGCCAGAAGCTGTTGCAGATAACGGGTTTCCTGGGCGCGAGAGGCGTAGGCCATCTCGGCCATTTCGAGAATCCCGGACGCATTGGGCAGTGGCAGGTTCTGCTCAAGAATGATCTTCATGCGCGGCAGGAAAATCCACTGCAACCACTGCTCGAATTCCAGGGTGTCGACACTAAACGGCTCGACACTGGACAGCGCCTGCTCACTGGGTGGCGAATCGCTCCACCAGCCCAGCACCCTCAGTTCACGCTCGATCAGCAGCAAATGTTCCGCTACCTCAGGAAAGCGTTTGTCCATCATGCGCCGACCTTGGCTTTCTGGCGGGCCTGAGCAGCACCGGCCGCATCACCCTGTTTTTCACGGGCCTGGGCAATGATGTCCCAGAGACTGGCTTGCAGGCTCGGACGACCATTGGCGTAGGTCAGGCCACGCTGCGCAAGCTGTTCGGCCTGGGCCGCATCGCCCTGAGCCAGGCGCACTTGCGCCAGACGATAGATGACTTGCGGTTCACGAGGCGCGACACGTTGCGCGCGCTCCAGGCTCGACGATGCACCATTGAGGTCGCCGCCGTTCTGCTGTTGCTGCGCGGTAGTCAGCAACGCCAGCACCGGGCCGTCCAGCTGTTCATCCGCCGACAGGCCGCCGCCGGACGAAGGAATACCGCTTGGCGCCGACGCAGCAGGCGCGCTGTATGGGGTGTTGCTGATCGGCGCGGTATTGATCGGCGCCTGATTGGCGGAGGTATCGATCGGCGCGCTGGTGCTGAACGGTGCCTGCTCGGCAGGCGCGGCAAAAGTGCCACCAGAGCCACTGCCAGTCCCGCCCCCGGGGATCATGACGACCACACCGGAATCCTGCGGAACGGCCTGGGCCTGTGCCGGAGCTTGCCCCGCATTTGGCCGGTAAGCACCGTTACGTGACGCAGCAACGCGTTCGCCGTTGGAAACTTTCGAGCTGGAATCGACTACCGGAATCGAACCACGCTCCACACTGGCACAACCATTGAGCAAAGCCAGGGCTGTTAACGCTGGTATCAACCACTTGTTCACTTGACGTCCTCTTTGCTTAGTTCAACCAACCCTTGACCCAATCCATCACTGAATCGGCGGGGGCCGTATTCCCGCCACAGGCCGGGCCGGGTGCGGGTTCGCTGCCGCGAATATACGGCATCTGGACGGCATTCGGGCAGCTTGCATCGGTGCCCTGTCCGGTCGCAGCATTGACCCACGCCTGAATCACGTTATCCGGCAACGGCATGTCCAGTGGTAACGGATCGGCCTTGCGCATGAAACTGGTCCAGACCTGCAACGGCCCGGTCGCACCGGTGAAAGGCGTCTTGCCGTTGTCATCGCGCCCCATCCAGACCACCGCCAGCAAATCCTGGCTGAAACCCGCGAACCAACTGTCGCGTGAATCGTTGGTCGTACCGGACTTGCCCGCCAGGTTCAGCGAGCTTGGCAATACGTTATAAACGGACTTGCCCGTACCCTCGCGCATCACGCGCTGCATGGCGTTCTGCAGCAGATAGATGGAGCCCGGATCAAAGCGCTGCTGAATCTGGAACGGGTAGCGCTTGAGCGGCTCGCCTTCAGCAGTCAGCACGCTGCGAATCGAGCGCATGGGCGTATTGAAACCACCATTGGCGATGGTCTGGTACATCGTCGCGACCTGCATCGGACTCAACGAACCAGCACCCAGCAACATCGAAGGATAGGTGGGCCAGTCAGCCTGCACACCCAGCTTGCCAAGGGTCTTGAAGACATTTGGTACGCCCAGTTCCAGGCCGATCTTGGCGCTGGACAGGTTGTAGGAATGCGCGAGCCCTTGGTACAGAAAGATATTGCCGTGGGCCTTGTGATCGTAATTCTGCGGCTTCCAGATCTGGCCGTCCGCGCCCTTGACCTGGAACGGCTCGTCGGCCACCCAACTGGTCAAGGTGTATTTGCTCGGCTGCTCAAGCGCCGTCAGGTAAATGACCGGCTTGACCAATGATCCGATCTGCCGCACGGCATCGATGGCCCGATTGAACCCGGCATAGCCCGGCTGGCGGCTGCCGATCAAGGCCTGGACTTCGCCGGTTTCCGGATTGGTCACGACCATCGCCGCTTCCATCTCGTCCACACCCTTGCGTCCGCTCAGCTTCTTGAACGTCTCGGTCATGGCCGCTTCGGACTTCATTTGCAGGATCGGATCGAAGCTGGTGAAGATCCGCAGACCTTCTTCGGTCAAGTCTTCGTCGCGATAGTCTTCGCGCAACTGGCGTTTGACCAGATCCAGGAAAACCGGGAACGAGCTGTCAGCCAGGCTGCCGGTTCGGGTAACCCCCAAGGGCATTTTCTTCGCGGCGGCGACCACTTCGGCGGTTGCCACGCCCTGCTGTTCAAGCAAATCCAGGACCAGATTGCGCCGTTCAAGCGCCCGCTCCGGATTGCGTCGCGGATTGTAATAGGACGGGCCTTTGACCAGACCAACCAGCAGCGCCACCTGATGCAACTTGAGTTCGGACAGCGGCTGGCTGAAGAAATACTGGCTGGCCAGACCAAAACCATGCACGGCGCGCTGGCCATCCTGACCGACGAACACCTCGTTGAGGTACGCCTCGAGGATTTCCTGCTTGCTGTAATGGATCTCCAGCAAGACCGCCATCATCGCTTCAGTCAGTTTGCGCGTGATGCTGCGCTCACTGGTCAGGTAGAAGTTTTTGACCAACTGCTGCGTCAGCGTACTGCCACCCTGGCGCATCTGCCCGGCGGAGGCGTTGACCCAGAACGCGCGGGCGATGGACTTGGGCGAGACGCCGAAGTGGTGATAGAAGTCACGGTCTTCGACGGTCACCAGTGTATCGAGCAGATACGGCGGTGCCTGATCCAGCTTGATCAGGATCCGGTCTTCAAGGTTCTTCGGATACAGGCCGCCGATCATCAGCGGCTCAAGGCGGGCCACCGCGAGCTTCGCGCCATTGCCGGAACTCAGGTCGGCAACATAGTCACCCGAGAAGCGCACGCGAACCTGCTGCGCCGGGTCGGCACCTTCGTAAAACTGGAAGCCGCGGGTATTGAGGTCAACCGTATTGCCGTTCACCGCTGCCGCGCCGGGGCCGTTGGCCACGCTTTCGCGACGATAGCCCAGCGCATCAAGCTCTATGAGGAAGTCGTCCTTGGTGAGCTTTTGCCCGACGAACAACTCCAGCGGCCGGGCGTAGACCTTGGCCGGAATGGTCCAGCGCTTGCCGGAAAACTTCTCCTGGACGATGGCGTCGAGATAGATGGCAAAGCCGGCCAGCACGACGAGACCGACGAGGCTGAGCTTCAAAGCCCAGCCTAACCAGGTGCGCAGGCGGCTGGGGGCGGGTTTTTTTGGGGTGCGGGAAGAGCGAGTACGAGTCATGGCGGCGGATTATACGCACTTTGCAAGCGTTCGAAAGGCGGCCTTGACGGCGGTTTGCAGGCTTGCGCCAAGCGGCCATAATGGCCGCCTTGAGCCATTTACCGAATTATCACTTCTGAAGGATCGTCCGTGAGCCAGTCACTCATTGCAGCCCTGCAAAACCCCGCCCTTTTTCCGCATCCGGTCGAGGGCTTCCAACTCATCGAAACGCACATTTCGTGGGTCCTGCTGACCGGTCCCTACGTCTATAAATTCAAGAAACCGGTGAACTTCGGCTTTCTTGATTTCACGACCCTGGCGGCTCGTCAGCACTTCTGCAATGAAGAGCTGCGTCTGAACCAGCGCCTGACCGAAGATCTGTACCTGGAAGTCCTGCCGATCACCGGCACGGCCGACGCTCCGCAACTGGGCGGCGAAGGCGAAGTCATCGAATACGCGCTGAAGATGCGCCAGTTCCCGCAAGGCGGTCTGCTCAGCACCTTGCAAGCCAACGGCGAGCTGACCACTGTACATATCGACGAAATGGCCCGGCAGATCGCTCAGTTTCATATCAGCGCTCCGGTGGTCCCGGCCGACAACGAACTGGGTTCGCCTGACAGCGTCATGGCACCGGTCCTGCAAAACTTTGAGCAGATTCGCCCGCTAATCAGCGAAAAGGCCGACCTGCTGCAACTCGATGCCCTACAAGCCTGGGCAGAATCGAGCTTCAATCGCCTCAAAACGTTGCTGGGGCAGCGCAAGACCGAAGGCTTTATTCGCGAATGCCACGGTGATATCCACCTGGGCAACATCACGCTGATCGACAACAAGGTCGTGATCTTCGACTGCATCGAGTTCAACGAGCCGTTCCGCATGACCGATGTCTACGCCGACATCGGCTTTCTGGCCATGGACCTGGAAGACCGCGGCCTGAAATCCCTGTCGCGCCGCCTCATCAGCCAATACCTGGAGCTGACCGGTGACTATCAAGGCCTGGAACTGCTGAATTTCTACAAAGCCTACCGTGCACTGGTTCGCGCCAAGGTTGCACTGTTCAGCCTGCCTGCCGACGCCGATCCGGTACAGCGCGGAGCCACCCTTCGCCAGTACCGCAACTATGCCAATCTGGCCGAGAGCTACAGTGCGATTCCTTCGCGCTTCCTGGCGATCACTCATGGCGTGTCGGCTGTGGGCAAAAGTCATGTGGCCATGCGTTTGGTGGAATCCCTGGGTGCGATCCGCCTGCGTTCCGATGTCGAGCGCAAACGCCTGTTCGCCGCCAAAGACGCCGAGCTTTACGGCGCTGACGCGAGCATCGCCACCTATAAAAGCCTGCATGAGTTGGCTGGCGTGATTTTGCGCGCGGGCTTCCCGGTGGTGGTCGACGCGACTTATCTCAAGCAGGACCAGCGCGCAGCCGCCGCCAAAGTGGCCGAAGCCACGGGCGTTCCGTTCTTGATTCTCGATTGCGAAGCCCCGCAAGCGGTGATTGCTGGCTGGCTGGCTCAGCGTCAAGCGGCAAATGTCGATCCGTCCGACGCAACGCTGGAAGTGATCGAGGCCCAACAGGCCAGTCGCGAGCCGTTGAGCGCCGAGGAAGTGCTGCACAGCAAGCATGTGCAAACCAATCAAAGTTCGGATCTGGATGGCCTGATCGAGAACATTCGTCAACGTCTTCCGGGCCTCTGAAACATGTTCGCGCCGTTTGGCATTTAGCGCTTCACGGCTCGAAAATAGTGGCGATATACTGGCGCCACAATTCCAACGTAACGGAAACACGAGAGGCGCTATGACTCAGCCGAAAATTCTGGATTCCTTCCTGTACGCGCTTTTGCGCAAGGACGATGTGGCCGGGTTCAACCTGCAAAAACCCAGGTCCGGCACCGTGGATCTGGCTGGGGGTGATTTTCGCGGCCTTGACCTGCGCGCACTGGATACCGAGCGCATCGACTTTACCGATGCGTATTTCCGTTCGGCTGATTTGCGCGGACTTGATTTGCGCAATACGCCCATGGAAGGCGCCAGCATCGCCCACGCGCAAATCTCAGGTGCATTCTTTCCCGCCGAGCTATCGGCAGACGAGATTCTGATGTCAGTCAACTTCGGCACTCGCATGCGCTATCGCACGGCGAGGTAGCTCGGTTGAACTAGCTCTGTTCGAACTGCCGACATGCGCAACGCATGTCGGCATGCCTGGCTACACGCACGTTCTGCTACCCGTCACCTTCCTGCTTATTGCAATGCAAGCCGCCCTGTCCTTCACGCCTGCAGGTCGCGGACTACAATGATTGTGGTTCGCCTGCGTTTATTTAACGTCGGAGCTCAGCATCGCATGGAGGCATGATGAACGATGAACTGCAACACCTCAAAAACCTCGGTAAAACTTCATCTCAATGGTTGCACGCTGTCGGTATCCACAGCCCATCGGATTTACGGCGAATGGGGTCTGTCGGGGCGTATCAGGCTGTACGCAAGCGCGGTTTCCGGGCAACCAAAGTGTTGTTGTACGCAATCGAGGCAGCACTCATGGATATTCACTGGATTGATCTGCCGATTGATCGTAAAGCCGATCTGAATCACCAATTAAACGGCACGTCACGGCAGACGAAGCTTTGAAAGCCCTTGCGAGGAATGAAAAAATAAACCGTTGACATGCAAATGAGAATCGCTATGATTATCACAACTGGTCGCGAGACTGGCCGATACCTGAAAGACCTTGGTTCGGTGTTTCAGATTATCTCCTCATCAGGCTAATCACGGTTTTTGACCCGGCTCTTTGCCGGGTCTTTTTTTGCCTGCGAAAAAGTCGCTATCAATAGCAGTTGCCGTGCGGGCCTGGCGCGAGAACGCCCAGCTGGACGAGCAGATCGTCCAGCAAACTGGACGCGCCGATACGTACTCGCTCGGCGGTGAGCCAGTGAGGACCGAAGCGCGCCTGAGTCATGTCCAGATACTTCTTGGCGTCCTGAAACGTACGGATGCCGCCCGCAAACTTGATACCGACCTGCCCTCCCACTTCAGCAATGCTTTCCAGCATGATTCGGGCGGCCTGGGGTGTAGCGCTGACGACCACCTTGCCCGTACTGGTCTTGATGAAATCAGCACCCGACAGAATCGCACCCCGGCTGGCATCCAGAATTGTCTGCGGATCACGCAAATCACCGGTTTCCAGCGTCACCGTCAATCGCGTGCGCGGGCCACAGGCATCCCGACATGCGGCCACCAGGTCCATTCCAATCTGTTGATCGCCAGAGAGCAGCGTGCGAAACGGATACACCACATCGACTTCATCCGCCCCGGCCATTACCGCCGCCCGGGTTTCGGACGCGGCAGACTCGATATTCGCGGCGCCATACGGGAAATTGACCGCAGCCACCACGCGGATGTCCGGCGTGCGCAGCCGATCAAGCGCTGTGCGGGCCAGCAGGACAAACTTGGGATAGACGCAAACGCTGGCGACGGGCCCCAATGGGGTCAGTGCTCGCTGGCACATGCCGATAATGCGCTGGTCGGTATCGTCTGCATTGAGCGCCATTAGATCAAGCAGGCCTATTGCCCGCCGTGCCAACTGCTCATCGTCAGCTTTTATATCTGTGCTCATGTCTCGCCTCGATCCTTTTGCAAGTTCAGGAGCAAGACAATATATGAGCCTCGACCTCGCAAACCGGGCGGCAGACCTTCAAGGAACGGGACTACGCAAAAAACAGAAACTTCCGAAGAGGAATCCTCGTCTGCGCCACTCAGTTTCCTGACCCGGGCTTGCGCATTCCGGCGCAGTAATCCTGGGCCGGAGTGGCTGCGGTAGACCAGACGTAATCCGCACTGGCGGGATCCACGTCAGTGCCGATCTGACTCAGGATCAGCACGACTGGCGGCTCTTGCGCGCCGATGTCCGCCATATGCAGTGGCACGCCGACGTCTTTGCGCACGTGCCAGCTCCCGGCAAACAACAGCGCCGGAGCGGGCGCAGCCATAAGTCGCTCGGCCATCCGCCGGTCACGCATCTGCTGAATGGCGACCATCGCGGGTAACTGCTCTTCGGGCAACAGACCGCAATGGGACGCTCGGACCTGTTCCAGCAACTTTTCCCGCACACCAGGGGAAGCCGACAACGGGCCTTCCACTGTCGGCGCCTGCTGGTAAATCGACATGACTTCAGCGCTGTCCAGATTGGCGGAAAGTAGCGGATAGGGCTGCGCCAATGCGTACCTGACGATGGGCCCATACAGCGCCCAGTCCCAGCCTTTCTGCCACTTTAATGCGGCGGAAAGGTCAGGCGGAAATTCGCCCTGGGCGATGTCGGCGCGAACTGAATCGACCGATGCCTGCTGATCGGGATTGATCATTTCCAGCAGCAGGCTGCCCTGCTGGCGACGATCGGCCAGGACCTGTAAAAGCCAAAGCTGTAATGCGTGGTGATCGGGATTGTCATGCAGCTCCCCAACCAGGACACGTGGTGCCAGGGCGAGCCGTTCGGCAAGCTGCTGCGGCGTCAGCTCTTGCCCGCTCTTGATGTCATGAATCATGCCTGAATCCAAATCCTCACGCCCAAGCGGGCTCTGCGAAAGGGGTATATTCGGCAACGAAGGTGGCCCTTGGCAAGCACTCAGCAGCAGCAATGCCAGTATTGCAAGCAGACAGCGCATCCTTACAACCTCTCAATCGATGAAGATCATGGCCGCAACGCCACGAGAACTGCCACACTCCACCCAGACATAAACGGTAAAGATTATTCCGCCGCTCACCAAGGAGAACCCTCTGAAATTGCTCTGCGCCGGTAGCGATATACCGGAAGGCCAAAGCCGTGGCCTGGAACTTGATGGCCGTAATCTGGTAGTGATACGTCGCGACGGACAGATATACGTCTACCAGAACCGCTGTCCGCATCGCGGCGTCGCACTTGAATGGCATGCAAACCAGTTTCTGGATCCCAGCGCCAGCCTGATTCAGTGTGCGACTCACGGCGCGCTGTTCCTGATCGAAAGCGGCGAATGCGTAGCCGGACCTTGCGAAGGGCAGTCGCTGTCAGCCATCGCCTGTCATGAGGATCACGACGGGATCTGGATCACCTCCAGCGACAATGCCTGAACGGGTTCGAGTTCCCAGCGAAGCTGCAAGGGCCGGTCGATGAATATCTCCTCGGATGTCAGCTGGATGCCATAGGCCAGCACTTCGACCCCCGCTGCCATCGCCTCGCGCAACGCGGCTGCATAACCGGGGTCGATCTCTGCGGCGGGCCTTACTGCTTCGACACCGGTCAGGTTGACGCAATACAGCAACACCGCTCGCACACCGTCGCGCGCCAGGCTCGCCAACTCCCGCAAGTGCCGGGCACCGCGCAGAGTGACCGCATCGGGAAATGCCGCGACCGGCGAGCCGTCAAAGCCCAATGTCACGCTCTTGACCTCGACAAACGCCGGACCACCGGGGTAATCCAGACGAAAATCCACCCGGCTCTTTTCCTGCCCGTACGCCACTTCACGCTTGAGGCCGATAAACCCGTTGAGCTCGCTGATGACGCCAGCGCGCAAGGCTTCTTCCACCAGATGATTGGCGCGCCCGGTATTGATGCAGGCCAGCCGCCCTTGCGGGGTTTCGCTGATTTCCCAAGTGCCGGGCAACTTGCGTTTAGGGTCGCTGGAACGACTGAACCAGACCCGTCCGCCCGGCATCATGCAATTGAACATCGAGCCGGTGTTGGGGCAATGAATGGTCAGCAGCTCACCGCTGGCGGTTTCGATATCGGCCAGGAAACGCTTGTAACGCACCACCAGCAGACCTTGTTCAAGCTCAGGAGAAAAGCGCATCAGCCTTGCCAGCTCCGCAACCCGCGAGCGATTCGCTCAACGGCTTGTTGCAGACGCGGCAGGCTCTGGGTGTAGGCAAAGCGCACGTGGTGACCCGCCTGAAAGCGGCCGAAGTCCAGCCCCGGGGTGATCGCCACGTACTCGGTTTCCAGAAAGTGTCGGCAAAACGCAAACGCATCGCCGCCGAACGCGCTGATATCGGCGTAAAGGTAAAACGCGCCCTCTGGTTCTACCTGGATCTTGAAGCCCAGTTCACGCAGGGCTGGCAGCAGGAAGTCCCGGCGCAGGCCGAACTCGGCGCGGCGCTGTTCAAGAATTTCCAGGGTTTGCGGCTCGAAACAGGCCAGCGCGGCGTATTGCGCCATGCTCGGCGCGCTGATGTAGAGGTTCTGCGCGAGTTTCTCCAGATCCGCGACCGCATCGGACGGTGCGACCAGCCAGCCAAGACGCCAGCCAGTCATGCCGAAATATTTCGAAAAACTATTAAGGACGAACGCCTCGTCGTCGACCTCCAGCACGCTGGCCGCGTCCGTGCCGTAAGTCAGGCCGTGGTAAATCTCGTCCACCACCAGATGACCGTTTCGCGCCTTGAGCGCTGCCGACAATGCCGCCAGTTCGTCGCGATGCAGCAGCGTGCCGGTAGGATTGGCGGGTGAAGCAACCAATGCGCCCACGCTGTCTTGATCCCAATGTTTAGCCACCAGACCGGGCGTCAGTTGATAACGCACGTCGGGACCGACTGGCACCAGTTGCGCCGCGCCTTCGACCAGTCGCAGAAAATGGCGATTACACGGATAACCAGGATCGGCCAGCAACCAATGCTTGCCGGGATCGACCAACAAGCTGCTGGCGAGCAGCAACGCACCGGACCCGCCGGGCGTCACCAGAATTCGGTCGGGGTCGATGCTCACGCCATAACGCCGGGCATAGAATCCGGCAATGGCTTCGCGCAACTCCGGCAGGCCACGCGCGGCGGTATAACGGGTTTTGCCGGCAGCCAGCGCGGCCTGCCCGGCAGCAATGATCGGTGCTGCGGTGGTGAAGTCCGGCTCACCGATTTCCAGGTGGATGACATCGCGCCCCGCCGCCTGCAGTTCATTGGCCCGCGCCAGCAACGCCATGACATGAAAGGGTTCGATGGCGCGACTGCGCGCACTGTAGGGCTGAGCCATTGGCCTTCCTTAATGAAAAAACTTAGAGCTGGATAAACAGACTGGATACCTTGCGCGAACGATTCTACCCAACCTCACGAATGCCTGTGATTTAAAAAGGCGAGGACGGCGCAGCGCCGGACTTTACCCGTTCGACCAATGATTGGAGGGATAAATATCCAAATGGATGTAACACGGACTGCGGGAATCAAGTCTGCCAAGGTTTTTTCTCACCCCATGCCGTGGCCGGAGCTATGATCAACTGTGCTCTCGTGCGCTCGTGCTCGACAACCGGGAGTAGCGCGCTCCGATTTGATCTGGTAAGTTCGCCCGCTTGCAGCCGCAGGGCCGGCAGGTGTCGGCGATGTCTAAATCCTGCGCAATGGATTAAAGAGTGAGAGGCGGTCCATTCATGCCCACCCAAGAAAAGCAGCAGAACAACCAGATAGCTGGTGACTTCAAACCCTACGAAATCAGTAAGGGCGAGGAGTACATGAGCGAAAAGATGCGCGCTCACTTCACCAAGATTCTTGGCAGTTGGAAGTTGCAGTTGATGCAAGAGGTCGATCGGACCATGCATCACATGAAAGATGAAGCTGCCAACTTTCCAGATCCGGCGGATCGCGCCAGCCAGGAAGAAGAATTCAGCCTGGAATTGCGCGCCCGTGATCGCGAGCGCAAGTTGATCAAGAAGATCGACAAGACGCTGCAACTGATCGAAGACGAAGAATATGGCTGGTGTGAATCGTGCGGCGTAGAGATCGGCATCCGTCGCCTCGAAGCCCGCCCAACCGCTGACCTTTGCATCGACTGCAAAACGCTGGCGGAAATCAAGGAAAAGCAGGTCGGCAAGTAAGCGACCCGCACCCTTGAACCAAGGACGCTTCGGCGTCCTTGGTTGTTTCTGGAGTAGATAATTGTTGGAGCGAGGCTTGCCCGCGAAGAACGATTACGCGAATTGTCTGAAAGACCGAGGCGATTGGATCGCGGGCAAACCTCGCTCCAACAAGCCAAATATCGAAGCCCGCCCCAATCTCCAGTAATATCCCGCCCATGAAATCCCCCTCCTATATCGGGCGCTTTGCGCCGACGCCCAGCGGTTATCTGCACTTCGGCTCGCTGGTCGCAGCGCTGGCCTCGTACCTCGACGCCCGCTCGGTCGGTGGGCTGTGGCTGATGCGCATGGAAGATCTCGACCCGCCGAGGGAAGTCCCGGGCGCGCAAGCGGCGATTCTCGATACCCTCGAACGCTACGGTTTTGAATGGGATGGCGGGCTGGTCAGTCAAAGCCAGCGCCATGACGCCTACGCGCAGATCGTCAATCGCTGGCTCAGCCAAGGGCTGGCGTATGCCTGTACCTGCTCGCGCAAACAGCTGGAGCCGTTCGCCGGGGTCTATCCGGGTATTTGCCGGGACGCCGGTCACGACTGGGAAAATGCCGCCATCCGGATTCGCGTGCCGGAACTGCAGTATCAATTCGAGGATCGGGTTCAGGGCAATTTTCATCAGCACCTGGGCCGCGAAGTCGGGGATTTCGTGATCAAGCGTCGCGACGGTTTGTTCGCCTACCAACTCGCCGTGGTCATAGACGACGCATGGCAAGGCATCACGCACGTGGTGCGCGGCGCCGACTTGCTGGATTCCACCCCACGCCAGCTATACCTTCAGGAGTTGCTGGGTGTTCCGACTCCTCGCTACCTGCATGTGCCGCTGATCACGCAGCCAGACGGCAACAAACTGGGCAAGTCCTATCGCTCGCCACCATTGGCGACGGACCAAGCGACGCCTTTATTGTTGCGGGCGTTGCGCGCACTGGGACAGCCGGTCGATACGCAGCTGGGCTACGGCACGCCGCAAGAGGTTCTCAAGTGGGCAATCGGGCACTGGAACGTTGCGTTGATCCCCCAGGTTCGCAACCTTGAAGAAGCCCGGATAGACTGAGCTAGAGCGGTCGCATTCAACTTGTATAGACGGGTGATGAAACGCCTCTTGCAGGTTGCGCGCCATCCGTTACCATGCCGCTCCTCATCCCCAGCAGTGCGAACGAATCGCGAAGGAGGCCAAATGTATATTTACCGATTGGTCCTGTTGCTGGTGGTAGGCATTTATCTGTTCTCTCCGGCCATCATGGATTGGTGGATAGATGCGACCGGCGCCTGGTATCGCCCGTATCTGCTGTGGCTGATCCTGATCGTGGTCACCTTCATTCTCCAGAGCCAACGAGATGCCGATGAGCTTTAGCCTGACCCAGATGATTCTGGTCAGCGCCGCCTATTTATTAGTGCTGTTCGGCGTGGCATGGATCAGCGAGCGCGGCGTCATTCCCCGCTGGATCATCCGCCACCCGCTGACCTACACCTTGTCGCTGGGCGTATACGCCAGTGCCTGGGCGTTCTACGGAACGGTCGGCCTGGCCTATCAGTACGGCTACGGATTTCTTTCCAGTTATCTCGGGGTTTCCGGAGCGTTCCTGCTGGCGCCGGTATTGCTGTATCCGATCCTGAAAATCACCCGCACCTATCAGCTTTCATCGCTGGCCGATCTGTTTGCGTTCCGCTTCCGCAGCACCTGGGCGGGCGCGCTGACCACGATTTTCATGCTGATCGGCGTACTGCCACTGCTGGCGCTGCAGATCCAGGCGGTGGCCGATTCCATTGGCATCCTTACCCGCGAGCCGGTGCAGAATCGCGTCGCCCTGGCCTTTTGCGCGCTGATTACCCTGTTCACGATTTTCTTCGGCTCGCGCCACATCGCCACCCGGGAGAAACACGAAGGTCTGGTGTTCGCGATTGCCTTTGAGTCAGTCATCAAGCTCATCGCCATTGGCGGCATCGGCCTGTACGCGTTGTATGGCGTGTTTGATGGCCCGCAAGCGCTTGAGCAATGGCTGTTGCAGAACCAGAGCGCGCTCGCCGCGCTGCATACGCCGCTGCAGGAAGGACCATGGCGCACCTTGCTGTTGGTGTTCTTCGCCTCGGCCATCGTCATGCCGCACATGTACCACATGACGTTTACCGAAAATCTCAGCCCGCGCTCGCTGGTCAGCGCCAGTTGGGGCCTGCCGCTGTTCCTGCTGCTGATGAGCCTGGCGGTGCCGTTGATTCTCTGGGCCGGTCTCAAGCTCGGCGCCACCACCAGCCCGGAATACTTCACGCTGGGCATCGGCATTGCGGTCAACAGCAAGGCGCTGGCCCTACTCGCTTATGTAGGCGGACTGTCAGCGGCCAGCGGACTGATCATCGTCACCACCCTGGCGCTGTCGGGCATGGCCTTGAACCATCTGGTGCTGCCGCTTTA
The DNA here is from genome assembly GCF_049898225.1 of Pseudomonas sp. DSP3-2-3. NCBI lineage: Bacteria > Pseudomonadati > Pseudomonadota > Gammaproteobacteria > Pseudomonadales > Pseudomonadaceae > Pseudomonas > Pseudomonas sp. DSP3-2-3. Next base: position 20,732 of record NZ_JAFCXH010000027.1, read on the forward strand.
TCAGCCGCCCGCCGAAGGCAATATCTACCGTTGGCTGAAGTGGACCCGGCGCGGCCTGATCGTCGCGATCATCATGGCCGGCTACGGCTTCTATCTATTGCTCGGCGCGCAACAGGATCTGGCCAATCTGGGCATCGTCGCGTTCGTGGCAACCCTGCAATTCCTGCCGGGAGTGCTTTCGGTCCTGTATTGGCCGGCAGCCAATCGTCGCGGCTTTATCGCCGGTTTGCTGGCCGGCATCACGGTGTGGATGGTCAGCATGCTGTTGCCGTTGATCGGCGACTTCCAGGGTTTTTATATCCCGCTGCTGAACATGATCTATGTCCTGGACGATACCAGCTGGCACATGGCGGCAATCGCCTCGCTGGCCGCCAATGTATTGTTATTCACCCTGATTTCCCTGTTCAGCAATCCCAGCCCGGAAGAAGCCAGCGCCGCCGAAGCCTGCGCAGTGGACAACGTGCGCCGCCCGCAACGGCGCGAACTGCACGCCGCCTCGCCGCAGGAATTCGCCACGCAACTGGCCAAGCCGCTGGGGGCCAAGGCCGCGCAAAAAGAAGTCGAGCAGGCGCTGCGCGATCTTTACTTGCCGTTTGACGAGCGTCGTCCCTACGCGTTGCGGCGTTTGCGCGACCGCATCGAAGCCAACCTGTCGGGCTTGATGGGCCCCAGCGTGGCTCAGGACATGGTCGAGACCTTCCTGCCGTACAAATCCGGTGGCGAAAACTACGTCACCGAAGATATCCACTTTATTGAAAGCCGCCTTGAGGACTACCACTCGCGCCTGACCGGGCTGGCTGCGGAACTCGACGCCCTGCGCCGCTATCACCGGCAGACGTTGCAAGAGCTGCCCATGGGCGTGTGCTCGCTGGCCAAGGATCAAGAGATCCTGATGTGGAACAAGGCCATGGAAGAACTGACTGGCATCGGCGCCCAGCGCGTGGTCGGCTCGCGGCTTGAGACCATCACTGAACCCTGGAAAGAGTTGCTGTTGGGGTTCATCAATATCCCCGACGAACACTTGCACAAGCAGCGTCTGGCACTCGATGGCCAGACCCGCTGGCTCAATCTGCACAAAGCCGCTATCGACGAACCCCTGGCCCCAGGCAACAGTGGCCTGGTATTGCTGGTCGAGGATTTGACCGACACGCAGATGCTCGAAGACAAACTGGTCCACTCCGAGCGTCTGGCCAGCATCGGTCGTCTGGCCGCTGGCGTCGCGCACGAGATTGGCAACCCGATCACCGGCATCGCTTGTCTGGCGCAGAACCTGCGCGAAGAGCGCGAGGACGATGGCGAACTGACCGAAATCAGCAGCCAGATTCTGGAACAGACCAAGCGCGTTTCACGCATCGTCCAGTCGCTGATGAGCTTCGCCCACGCCGGCGGCCATCAACATACCGACGAAGCGGTGTGTCTGGCAGAGGTGGCGCAGGATGCCATCGGTCTGCTTGCACTGAACCGACGCAACTTCGAAGTGCATTTCTATAACCTGTGCGACCCCGACCACTGGGTCGATGGCGACCCGCAACGGTTGGCCCAGGTGCTCATCAATCTGCTCTCCAATGCCCGCGACGCCTCGCCTGCGGGCAGTGCGGTGCGGGTCAGGAGCGAAGTTTCCGAACACACTGTCGACCTGATTGTGGAAGACGAAGGCAGTGGCATTCCGAAAGCAATCATGGATCGATTGTTCGAACCCTTCTTCACCACCAAGGATCCAGGTGAAGGTACCGGACTGGGCCTCGCACTGGTCTATTCCATCGTTGAAGAGCATTATGGACAGATCACCATCGACAGCCCGGCCGACCCCGAGCACCAGCGCGGTACCCGTATTCGGGTGACATTGCCGCGACATGTCGAAGCGACGTCCGCTGTGAACTGAGACCGTCGAGAGAACCGAATCAATGCCGCATATTCTGATCGTCGAAGACGAAACCATCATCCGCTCGGCCCTGCGTCGCCTGCTGGAACGTAACCAGTACCAGGTCAGCGAAGCGGGTTCGGTGCAGGAAGCCCAGGAACGATTCAGCATCCCGTCGTTTGATCTGATCGTCAGTGATTTGCGTTTACCCGGCGCGCCCGGCACCGAGCTGATCAAGCTGGGTGAAGGCAAGCCCGTGCTGATCATGACCAGCTACGCCAGCCTGCGCTCGGCCGTGGACTCCATGAAAATGGGCGCCGTCGATTACATCGCCAAACCGTTCGACCACGATGAAATGCTCCAGGCCGTGGCGCGGATTCTGCGCGACCGCCAGACCGTGCAAAGCATCCAGGCCGATCGCAGCATGGCCAAGGCCAACGGTCTGGAAAAAGGCGTAGTCGACAACAGCAATGGCGAAATCGGCATCATCGGTTCTTGCGCGCCGATGCAGGATCTTTACAGCAAGATTCGCAAGGTCGCGCCGACCGATTCCAATGTGTTGATCCAGGGTGAATCGGGCACCGGTAAAGAATTGGTGGCGCGTGCGCTGCATAATCTTTCCCGCCGCGCCAAGGCGCCAATGATCTCGGTGAACTGCGCAGCGATTCCGGAAACCTTGATCGAGTCCGAACTGTTCGGCCACGAAAAAGGCGCCTTTACCGGGGCCAGCGCAGGTCGTGCCGGTCTGGTCGAAGCTGCCGACGGCGGCACCTTGTTCCTCGATGAAATTGGCGAGCTGCCCCTCGAAGCCCAGGCGCGATTGCTGCGCGTGCTTCAGGAAGGCGAAATTCGCCGGGTTGGTTCGGTCCAGTCGCAAAAAGTCGATGTGCGCCTGATCGCTGCGACGCACCGCGACCTGAAAAGCCTGGCCAAGGTCGGCCAGTTCCGCGAAGACCTTTATTACCGCCTGCACGTGATCGCACTGAAACTGCCGGCCCTGCGTGAACGTGGCGCCGATGTCATCGACATTGCCCGCTCCTTTCTTGCCAGACAAAGCGCCAAGGTCGGTCGCACCGACCTGAAATTTGCGCCGGACGCCGAACAAGCAATTCGTCACTACACGTGGCCAGGCAACGTGCGCGAGCTGGAAAACGCGGTAGAACGCGCGGTCATCCTGTGCGAAAGCCCGGAAATTTCCGCCGAGTTGCTGGGCATCGACATCGAATTGAGCGACCTGGACGACCAGGATTTCATCGGCCTGCCCGCTCAGCACAATGCTTCCAGCTCCACCAGCCACGAGCCGACCGAAGATTTGTCCCTTGAGGATTACTTCCAGCATTTCGTCCTGGAACATCAGGATCACATGACTGAAACCGAGCTGGCACGCAAGCTGGGCGTCAGCCGCAAGTGTCTGTGGGAGCGTCGTCAGCGCCTGGGCATTCCGCGTCGCAAAGGTGTGGCCAGCGAAACCTGATACAGCAAGGCCGCGCAAGGCTCTAGCCCGAGCGTGCGCGCCTTGGGTTTAAGGTGTTACCTCAGCAATCCCAACGTAACAAAAGCCGGGTCTTACGGTAACGAAGTCCCGGCTTTTTTATGCCATTAGAAAGCCACCCCAGCGCCAGAAAGCCCGTTTTTAAAGGGTTTCTAAAAGTTGGCACAGGTTCTGCAATATCTACCAGTACAAGAACAACAAAAACTCGCAGTAGCAAAACCCACAATAAAAACAATACGAATCGACTCACGCATAACAAGAACAACACGGCGGAGGCGCAGCTAACTGATTCTTTTGGAGAGGAGTTGTATTTGGGGCTTGCCCCACGATCAGGCTGAGAACAACAAAAACTACCCCAAGGTAGCGCCTGAACTGGTTGGATCGAATGATCATTGCAACGCAGCGACCAAAGCAATCCGTTTGCTCTTGACTCCCGATTGGGAGGGTTCACAGACCAAAAGTCTCGTGAATGGGCACTTAACAAAAACAAAAAGCCCGAACAGACAATAAAAATAAGAGCACACACTTTGGGGGAGCTTCGGCTCCCCCAGTAGCTTGCGTAACAAAACCGTTCACCCCCTTCTTGTAAGCCTGTCGCGCAGCTTCCTACACCATCCCCCGACTAAATGCTAGAATCCCCGCCCATCATGCGGTCATTCTTCGTTTTTGGCCGAATATTCCTTCAAACAGTGCATCCCATGCTGAAGAAGCTGTTCCAGTCTCTCCGTTCCCCACTGCGTAAACCGCAGCAACACATCCGCAGCACACCTGAAGTGCTCAACAGCAGCCAACACTCGCTGCAACGCAGCCAGTTCAGCCGCTACGCGGTCAGTATTGTCGAGCGCCTGCAAAACGCTGGCTACCAGGCTTATCTGGTCGGTGGCTGCGTGCGGGACCTGATGCTGCATATCGAACCCAAGGATTTCGACGTCGCCACCAGCGCCACGCCGGAACAGGTTCGCGCTGAATTTCGCAATGCCCGAATCATCGGCCGGCGCTTCAAGCTGGTTCATATTCACTTCGGCCGCGAAATCATCGAAGTCGCTACCTTCCGCGCCAATCATCCGGTGGATGATGAGGATGAAGACAGCAACCAGTCTTCGCGTAACGAGAGCGGCCGGATTCTGCGCGACAACGTTTACGGCACGCTTGAAGAGGACGCCCAGCGTCGCGACTTCACGATCAATGCCCTGTATTACGATCCGGTTTCCGAGCGCGTGCTCGATTACGCCAACGGCGTCCACGACATCCGCAACCGCCTGATCCGCCTGATCGGCGATCCGCAGCAGCGCTATAAAGAAGACCCGGTGCGCATGCTGCGTGCCGTGCGTTTCGCCGCCAAGCTGGATTTCGGCATTGAAAAACACAGTGCCACGCCGATCCGGCCGTTGGCGCCGATGCTGCGCGATATCCCCTCGGCGCGTCTGTTCGAAGAAGTGCTCAAGCTGTTCATGTCCGGTTACGCCGCATCGACCTTCGAAATGCTGGTCGATCTGGAACTGTTCGAGCCGCTGTTCCCGGCCAGCTCCAGGGCCCTGGAATACAATCCGACCTACACCCACACGCTGATCAGCGAAGCCCTGGCCAATACCGACCTGCGCATCAAACAGAACAAGCCGGTCACCCCGGCGTTCCTGTTTGCTGCCCTGCTCTGGCCAGCCTTGCCCGCCAAGGTGCTGCGCCTGCAGGAACGCGGCATGCCGCCAATTCCGGCCATGAACGAAGCGGCGCAAGAGTTGATCATCGAGCAGTGCCAGCGCATCGCTATTCCGAAGCGCTTCACCATGCCGATCCGTGAGATCTGGGACATGCAGGAACGTCTGCCGCGTCGCTCCGGCAAGCGTGCCGACATGCTGCTCGACAATCCACGGTTCCGCGCCGGTTACGACTTCCTGCTGCTGCGCGAAAGCGCCGGCGAAGAGACGGATGGCCTGGGCGAATGGTGGACCGAGTATCAGGAGTGCAACGACAGCGAACGCCGCGAGATGATTCGCGACTTGAGCGGCAAGCCTGACGCCACCGGCGCGCCGCCGCGCAAACGTCGGCGCACCAGTGGTGCCAAGCGCAAACGCGCCGCTGGCGACGCGCCGAATGCTTCCGGCGAATGATCCAGGGTTGCTGACATGGAACGCGTCTATATAGGCATGGGCAGCAACCTGGCCGATCCCGCCGAGCAATTGCGCAGCGCAATCAAAGCATTGACGCAGTTGCCGCACAGCCAGTGGATCGGCGTTTCAGCCTTGTACATCAGCGATTCCCTGCTTGCTGGCCAGCCGCGCTTCACCAATGCGGTTGCCGCGCTGGATACCGGACTGACACCGCTGGAACTGCTCGACCGGCTGCAAGCCATCGAACTCGACCAGGGCCGCGAACGTCATGAGCGCTGGGGACCGCGCACGCTGGACCTCGACATTCTCTTGTTCGGTGAGCGCCTCATCGACGAAGCGCGCCTCAAAGTGCCGCACTATCACATGCACGCCAGGGCCTTCGTGCTCTACCCGCTGGCCGAGCTTGCCCCTGATTTGCAGCTGCCGGACGGCCGCTCCCTGAGGCAAATGCTCGCCGATTGTCCCTTCGAAGGACTTGAGCGCCTGCCCGCCCGCACCTGACCCGGTAACAGGTCCGCTGTAACCGGGTGGCATGCGGTAACACGGGCAATTGACTTCACGTCCCCTCCTCACGAAGATAGGCGTCCCCGCCAGCCTGTTCGCTGGCCCATGGGCGCAAGCAGGACTCGGTAAACACCGCAAAAACGACGGTGTACCTGCTTTTCCAGGATGAAACTCACGCGTTGCTCGCCGTAGTGTTCACAGCGCCTGATCGAGGACTTTTCCATGCCAGATATCACTGTTACGTCGTTGCTGGGCCTGAAACAAAAGGGTGAGAAAATCACCATGCTGACCTGCTACGACGCGACCTTTGCCCATGCTGCAAGCCAGGCCGGCGTAGAAGTGCTGCTGGTCGGCGATTCGCTGGGCATGGTCCTGCAAGGTCATGACAGCACGTTGCCGGTTACCACCGCCGAGATGGCCTATCACGTGGCCTGCGTCAAACGCGGCAATCAGGGCGCGCTGATCATGGCTGACCTGCCGTTCATGTCCTACGCAACCCTCGATCAAACCTTCGCCAACAGCGCAGCGCTGATGCAGGCCGGTGCGCACATGCTCAAGATCGAAGGCGCGGCCTGGCTGGCGGAGTCGATTCGGCTGCTGTCCGACCGTGGCGTTCCGGTTTGCGCCCACATGGGCCTCACGCCGCAAGCGGTGAATGTGCTGGGCGGTTACAAGGTGCAAGGCCGGGCGGAAACCCAGGCGCGGCAAATGCGGGCCGATGCCATTACGCTTGAGCAGGCTGGCGCGGCGATGCTGCTGCTGGAATGCGTGCCTTCCGAGCTGGCCGAGGAAATCAGCCATGCGGTGAAGATTCCGGTCATCGGCATCGGCGCGGGCAGCGCCACTGACGGTCAGGTGCTGGTCCTGCACGACATGCTGGGACTGGCCATAACCGGTCGTGTACCCAAGTTCGTGAAGAATTTCATGATCGGTCAGCCCGACATTCAATCGGCATTGCAGGCCTACGTTGCGGCAGTCAAAGACGTCAGCTTCCCGGCAACTGAACACGGATTTTCAGCATGATCACCGTAAAAACCGTGCGCGAATTACGCGCGGCTGTCGCACGTGCGCGCAGTGAAGGCAAGCGAATCGGCCTGGCGCCCACCATGGGCAATCTGCACAGCGGCCATGCGGCGCTGATTACCAAGGCTGCGCAACGCGCGGACTTCGTGGTCGCCACCATTTTCGTCAACCCGTTGCAGTTCGGCCCCAACGAAGACCTGGCCACTTACCCGCGCACTTTGGCAGCGGATCAGGAGAAACTGCTCCAGGCCGGCTGCCATCTGCTGTTCACGCCAACGGTTGAAGAGATGTATCCCCACGGCATGGCCGACCAGACCATCGTCAGCGTACCGAGTCTGTCCGAAGGTTTGTGCGGCGCCAGCCGTCCGGGACACTTCGACGGCGTCGCCACGGTGGTCAGCAAACTGTTCAACATGGTCCAGCCGGATCTGGCCGTGTTCGGCGAGAAAGATTTCCAGCAACTGGCAGTGATCCGGGCGCTGGTCCGCGACCTGAACATGCCGATCCAGATCATCGGCGAGCCCACGGTTCGGGCGGCGGACGGTCTGGCGCTGTCCTCGCGCAACGGCTATCTCAGCGAAGAACAGCGCGCTATTGCGCCCGAGCTGTACCGGGTGATCTGCCAGATTGGCGACGCGATCAGCAACGGCGAGCAGGACTTCAGTACGCTGCTCAACACTGGCAAGCGCCAGCTCGAAGCAGCGGGTTTGCGTATCGACTATCTGGAAGTTCGCGAAGCCACCAGCCTGCGTCCGGCGACTGCCGAGCACAGTGACCTGGTCATTCTGGCGGCGGTTTACCTGGGCAAGACGCGCCTGATCGATAACCTGCACCTGAACCGGGAAGCTGCATAACCATGCAAAGCATCATGCTGAAAGCCAAGCTGCACCGTGCCGAAGTCACTCACGCAGTGCTCGACTATGAAGGCTCATGTGCGATCGATGGCGAATGGCTGGACCTGTCCGGGATTCGCGAGTACGAACAAATCCAGATCTATAACCTGGACAACGGCGAGCGTTTTACGACCTATGCCATTCGAGGCGAAGCAGGCTCGCGGATGATTTCCGTCAACGGCGCCGCCGCTCATAAAGCGAAAGTCGGTGATCGTGTGATCATCTGCGCCTATGCTCAGTACACCGAGGCCGAGCTTGAGCATTTCAAGCCGCGAATGCTGTACATGGCTCCCGGTAATGAACTTAGCCACACCAGCAATGCCATACCGGTACAGGTGGCCTGACGAACCAGCCCCGAACATGTTTAATGCCCGGACGATGTTGTGTGAAAAAGTACCGAGCCCAGGTAAAGCGAAGCGCAGACAAACAGGCGCACAGGTATTAGTCTCCAAGGCCGTAAAACCTGTCTGATCCCGCTCGCTTTTAAGGTCCAAAGCCAGTTCCAAGTACAAGGAAACCCGCAGCGATGGCGTACTACCGCACCCCTTCCGATGTGACCAGCCTGCCCGCTTGGCAGGCACTCAATCAACACCGCGAAGCCATGCAGGATTTCAGCATGCGCGAAGCGTTCAACGAAAACCCGCAGCGTTTCAGCGAATTCACCTTGAGCAGTTGTGGTTTGTTTCTCGATTACTCGAAAAACCTGATCACCAGTGAAACCCGCGACTTGCTGGTAAGCCTGGCCAATGAAGTTGGCCTCAAGGAAGCCATCAAGGCGCAATACGATGGCGAGCTGGTCAACGCCTCCGAAGGCCGCCCGGCGCTGCATACCGCGCTGCGCCGTCCGGTGGGCGACAAGTTGCAGGTCAACGGCGTCAACGTGATGCCCGAAGTCCACAAAGTGCTCAACCAGATGACTGATCTGGTCGGCCGCATTCACGACGGTCTGTGGCGCGGCTATACCGAGAAGCCAATCACCGACGTGGTGAACATTGGCATCGGTGGTTCGTTCCTCGGTCCGGAACTGGTGTCCGAAGCATTGTTGTCCTACGCGCAGAAAGGCGTTCGCTGTCATTACCTGGCGAACATCGACGGCAGTGAGTTCCACGAACTGACCTTGAAACTGCGTGCTGAAACAACGCTGTTCATCGTTTCGTCGAAGACCTTCACCACGCTGGAAACCCTCAAGAACGCTACGGCTGCCCGTGCCTGGTATCTGGCGCAAGGCGGTTCCGAGGCCGAGCTGTATCGTCACTTCATCGCTGTATCGAGCAACAATGCCGCGGCCGTGGCATTCGGTATCCGTGAAGAGAACATCTTCCCGATGTGGGACTGGGTCGGCGGTCGTTATTCGCTGTGGTCGGCTATCGGCCTGCCCATCGCGCTGGCCATCGGCATGTCCAACTTCAAGGAACTGTTGTCCGGCGCGTATTCGATGGACCAACACTTCCTGACCTCGTCGTTCGAACAGAACATGCCGGTGCTGCTGGCGTTGCTGGGCGTCTGGTACGGCAACTTCTGGGGCGCGCAAAGCCACGCGATCCTGCCTTACGATCACTACCTGCGTAACATCACCAAGCACTTGCAGCAGCTGGATATGGAATCCAACGGCAAGAGCGTGCGCCAGGACGGCACGCCGGTTTCCACCGACACCGGCCCGGTCATCTGGGGCGGCGTTGGCGCCAACGGTCAGCATGCCTATCACCAGTTGTTGCACCAAGGCACGCAGATGATTCCGGCTGACTTCATCGTACCGATTGTCAGCTTCAACCCCGTTGCCGATCACCACCAGTGGCTGTACGCCAACTGCCTGTCGCAGAGCCAGGCGTTGATGATGGGCAAGACCCGCAGCGAAGCCGAAGCTGAGCTGCGCGACAAGGGCATGGCTGAAGGCGACGTGCAGAAGCTTGCGCCGCACAAGGTCATCCCCGGCAACCGTCCGAGCAACACCCTGGTGCTCGAACGCATCAGCCCCCGTCGCCTCGGCGCACTGGTGGCGATGTACGAACACAAGGTCTTCGTGCAAAGCGTAATCTGGGGCACCAACGCCTTCGATCAGTGGGGCGTGGAGCTGGGCAAGGAAATGGGCAAGGCGGTTTACCAGCGCCTGACCGGCGGCACCGACGAGCCGGCTGACGACGCGTCGACCCAGGGCCTGATCAATTATTTCCGTGGTCGTCACCGCGGCTGATCCTGCGCTCAACGCAACACCCAAACCCGCCGCTCTCGCCAGAGACGGCGGGTTTTTGCGTTTCTGGGCGTAGATTGAACCCACCCAACCCCGACGCACTACACTGCGTGGTGACCTCCACAAGAATAAGGAACCGTCATGTTCGATATCAGCAGATATCCCAAGGCCGATGCCGTGCGCCAGGCCGCGCAGCTGAGCGCCGCCGATTATCAGCGCATGTACCGCGAATCGGTAGAACAACCCGACCTGTTCTGGGCCGAACAAGCCAGACTATTTCTCGATTGGTCTGCACCGTGGACTGACGTCCAGCATGCCGATCTGACGACCGGCGAAGCCCAGTGGTTCGCCGGAGGAAAACTCAATGTCAGCTACAACTGCATCGATCGGCATCTCCAGCAGCGCGGCGAGCAGATAGCCATTATCTGGGAAGGCGACAATCCTTCTGAATCCGCTGAAATAACCTACAAAAAACTTCATCACAACGTCGCCCGCCTGGCCAACGTGCTGAAAAGTCGTAGCGTAAAAAAAGGTGATCGGGTGTGCATCTACATGCCGATGATCCCCGAAGCGGCCTACGCCATGCTTGCCTGCACGCGAATCGGTGCGGTGCATTCGGTGGTTTTCGGTGGTTTTTCGCCGGATGCCCTGCGTGACCGGATTCTCGATGCCGACTGCCGCATGGTGATTACCGCTGACGAAGGCGTGCGCGGCGGCAAATATGTGGCGCTCAAACAGAATGTCGACAAGGCACTGCAAAGTTGCCCGAACGTCAGCACGGTGCTGGTGGTGCAACGCACTGAAGGCGATGTGGATTGGGTGCCGGACCGGGATATCTGGTATCACGAAGCCGTGCGCAGCATGAGCGATGACTGCCCGCCAGAACCGATGGACGCCGAAGATCCGCTGTTCATCCTCTACACCTCTGGCAGCACCGGCAAACCCAAAGGCGTCCTGCACACCACCGGCGGCTATTTGCTACAGGTGGCGATGACCCATAAATACGTCTTCGATTACCGCGACGGCGAAGTCTTCTGGTGTACGGCGGATGTCGGCTGGGTGACCGGCCACAGTTACATCGTCTATGGCCCGCTGGCGAACGGCGCGACGACCTTGATATTCGAAGGCGTGCCCAGTTACCCGGACAGCTCGCGCTTCTGGCAAGTGATCGACAAGCATCAGGTGAATATTTTCTATACAGCGCCCACTGCGCTGCGCGCCTTGATGCGCGAAGGGCTCGCCCCCTTGCAGGACACATCCCGGGAAAGCCTGCGTTTGCTCGGCAGCGTCGGTGAGCCAATCAACCCGGAAGCGTGGGAATGGTATTTCCATCACGTAGGCAAAGAGCGCTGCCCGATTGTCGATACCTGGTGGCAGACCGAGACCGGCGGCATTCTGCTCACCCCGCTGATCAGCACCAGCCGGATCAAACCAGGCTGCGCCACGCAGCCGATGTTCGGCGTGCAACCGGTGTTGCTCGACGACAAGGGTCAGGAAATCCACGGCGCGGCCAGCGGCCTGTTGGCGATCAAGGCCAGTTGGCCGGGGCAGATTCGCAGCGTGTATGGCGACAAGCAGCGCATGATCGATACCTATTTCAAGCCATATCCCGGTTATTACTTCACTGGGGACGGCGCGCGGCGCGACGAAGACGGCGATTACTGGATCACCGGGCGCGTGGATGACGTCATCAACGTTTCAGGCCATCGGATCGGAACCGCCGAAATCGAAAGTGCGCTGGTACTGCACGACAGTATTGCCGAGGCCGCCGTCGTCGGTTATCCACACGACGTCAAAGGCATGGGCATCTACGCCTTTGTCACGCCAATGAATGGTGTCGAACCCAGCGAGGAGTTGCGCAAAGAACTGCTCGCTCACGTCAGTTCGGAAATCGGCAGTTTTGCCAAACCCGAGCTGATCCAATGGGCGCCCGCCCTGCCCAAGACACGCTCGGGAAAAATCATGAGGCGCATTCTGCGCAAGATTGCCTGCAATGAACTGGACACTTTGGGCGACACCTCCACCCTCGCCGACCCGAGCGTGGTAGAAGGGCTGATCGACAAACGCTTGAATCGTTGAGCGGAGCAGGGCATGGTCCTCGCATAGGTTCAGTAGGAGCGGCTTCAGCCGGGAGAGCAACCTCGCGGCTGAAGCCGCTCCTACGGGATTACGCGTCAATTCAAGTGGTTATGTTTTGTTCATGAGAGCCCATGGAATTCATCCGAAGTCGTATTGAAACCCAAGTCATGAGCCTCACCGGGCTGTCACTCGGCCAACTGGATCTGGAAAACCCCAAGGGCGATCCCGGTTTGTTCGGGCCAGAGGCCATCTGCTGGCAAGTCCACGGTGACTTTCCCAGCATGTTGATCGGCGGCATCAGCGCCCTGATGTTGCAGGCGCTGCATCCGCTCGCCCTGGCCGGTGTCTGGGATCACTCCAACTTTCGCCAGGACATGCTCGGCCGCTTGCGGCGCACCGGGCAATTCATCTCCGGCACCACCTTTGGCTCCACTCAGGACGCCAACTGGCTGATCGACAAGGTGCGCACGATTCATCTGCAGGTGACCGGTTCCGCGCCCGATGGCCGACCTTATGCCGCCAGCGACCCCGATTTGCTGACCTGGGTGCATGTCGCCGAGGTCAGCAATTTTCTCGCCGCGCATTTGCGCTATCTGAATCCGGAGCTTTCCCTCGCGGATCAGGACCGGTACTACAACGAAACGGCACTGATCGCCGAACGGCTTGGTGCGCGGAATGTGCCGCGTTCGTCGCAGGAAATCGCCGACTATCTTGCAGGCATCCGTCCGCAATTGATGTGCGACGAGCGCAGCCGGGAAGTCTTGCGTCTGCTGCTGGCGGCGCCCGCACCGAGCGCGATGGCCAAACCCATGGGCTCGTTGATGATGCAGGCAGGCATTGAATTGCTGCCTGACTGGGCCAGCGCGATGCTCGATCTGCATCAGTCCCCCTTGCAGCGCAAGATGATCCGCGCTGCCGTCAAACGCAGCGCTCCGGTGTTGCGCTGGGCGGTGCGCAACGGCTCGATTCATCGCGCCCGGCGACGCATGGGCCAGTAAGCGAAACGGCAAACGAAAACGGATACTGGTCGGTTCTCGGTTGGAAGCGCCCGCCATTTGTGTGACAACATGGACCTCTTCATCACAACGACTCGGGACCGCCGCATCATTCCCGACGTAAAACCCTAACAAAAGTGAGGATCCGCGCCATGCAAGACGTCGTTATCGTTGCCGCCACTCGTACCGCTGTCGGAAGTTTCCAGGGTTCTCTGGCAAATGTTTCCGCTGTCGATCTGGGCGCGGCCGTCATTCGCCAGTTGTTGGCGCAGACCGGCCTTGATGGCGCGCAAGTCGATGAAGTGATCATGGGCCAGGTTCTCACCGCTGGCGCCGGACAAAACCCCGCGCGGCAGTCGGCGATCAAGGCAGGGCTGCCGTTTGCGGTACCGGCCATGACCCTCAATAAAGTCTGCGGCTCGGGCCTCAAGGCCCTGCATCTGGCGACCCAGGCGATTCGTTGCGGCGACGCCGAGGTGATTATCGCGGGCGGTCAGGAGAACATGAGCCTGTCCAACTACGTCATGCCGGGCGCACGCACCGGATTGCGCATGGGCCACAGCACGCTGGTGGACACCATGATCAGCGATGGCTTGTGGGATGCATTCAACGATTACCACATGGGCATCACTGCCGAGAACCTGGCCAACAAGTACGAAATCAGCCGCGAAGCGCAGGATGCTTTCGCTGCGCAATCCCAGCAGAAAGCCGTAGCCGCCATCGAAGGCGGGCGCTTCGTCGAGGAAATCACGCCGATCCTGATTCCTCAGCGCAAAGGCGATCCGATTGCCTTCGCCACTGACGAACAACCGCGCGCCGGCACTACCGCCGAATCGCTGGGCAAGCTCAAGCCCGCCTTTAAAAAAGATGGCAGCGTTACAGCGGGCAACGCCTCATCGCTCAACGATGGCGCCGCAGCCGTGATCCTGATGAGCGCCGCCAAGGCCGAACAACTGGGTTTGCCGGTGCTGGCACGTATCGCCGCCTATGCCAACGCGGGCGTCGACCCGGCGATCATGGGCATCGGCCCGGTCAGCGCCACCCGCCGCTGCCTGGACAAGGCCGGTTGGTCCATTGAACAGCTGGACCTGATCGAAGCCAACGAAGCCTTCGCGGCGCAAGCGTTGTCGGTCGGCAAGGAACTGGGCTGGGACATGGCCAAGGTCAATGTCAACGGCGGCGCAATTGCCCTGGGCCACCCGATCGGCGCATCGGGCTGTCGCGTGCTGGTGACCCTGCTGCATGAAATGATCAAGCGCGATGCCAGGAAAGGTCTGGCGACCTTGTGCATTGGCGGCGGACAAGGGGTTGCGCTGGCGTTGGCGCGGTAAACACCTGACTGAAACGATTCAATGTGGGAGCAAGCTTGCTTGCGAAGAGGCCGGTACATTCATCAATGTCTCGCGTCAGACATCACGCCTTCGCGAGCAAGCTCGCTCCCACACGAGCCTCGCTCCAACAGATCCATCCCATCGACGCAACGCGAGGCAGCGATCTCTCCCCGCATCACTTACCTGATAAACTGCCGCGCCCATTCCAGCCCGAGGCGCTTTGCATGTCTTCCTTGATTCAGGCGCTAAGCGTCGCCCTCGATAACCGCCAATCCTTGCTGACCCGATTGCATCAACAAGGCACGGACTGTTATCGGCTGTTCCACGGCAGCCAGGAAGGCGCCAGCGGCCTGACCATCGACCGTTACGGCCCGCAATTGCTGGTGCAGAGCTTTCACACGCGCCTTGAGCGTGATGCGCTGCTGGAGCTGCACGCGACGGTCAACGCCCGGCTGAACCTCCACACGCTGCTGGTCTACAACGACCGGTCACAGGGCAATTCGCGAATCGACCGCGACGACGCCGTTTACCAGGCTGAAGATGCCGCACTGCAAGATCTGATCGGCCACGAATGGGGCCTGAATTACCGTGTACGCGGACGTCATGCCGGTCAGGATCCGCTGTTGTTCCTCGACTTGCGCAACACGCGCGGCTGGGTCAAGCAGCACAGCGCAGGCAAAAGCGTGCTCAATCTGTTCGCCTATACCTGCGGCGTCGGCTTGAGCGCAGCATCGGGCGGCGCACGGGAAGTCTGCAATCTGGATTTTGCCGAGGGCAATCTCGCCGTCGGCCGGGAAAATGGCGCGCTCAACCCGCAGTTGCCGAGCATGGAATTCATCCAGTCCGATTATTTCCCCGCAATCCGGCAAATGGCCGGGCTGCCTATCGCTCAGCGGCGCGGGCACAAGCTGCCGGACTACGTGAAGCTGGATCAGCGCCAGTACGATCTGGTGTTGCTCGACCCGCCCGCCTGGGCGAAAAGCGCCTTTGGCACGGTCGATCTGCTGCGCGATTATCAAAGCCTGCTCAAGCCCGCGCTGCTGACTACGGCGGACAATGGTGTGCTGATCTGCTGCAACAATCTGGCAAAAGTAAGTATGGAAGACTGGCGCGAACAGGTGCTGCGCTGTGCCACCAAGACCGGGCGCCCGGTTCGTGAGTGGCAGATCATGCCGCCGGCCGAGGACTTCCCGTCCATGGACAATCAGCCGCCGCTCAAGACGTTGATCCTCCAGCTTTAAGCCACACAGCGCTCAGAGACTTCCTACAAGTACGAAAGGCGTCACCTTCGGAACCAGATTGGCGTGCCATACTCAAAGGACCTCCGATATAGAAAGACGACGCCTCACATGTACAAAGGATTGAAACGCGCGATTGGCGCCCTACTGGTGGTCTTCGGCCTCTATACCGTACTGGGCTTTCTCATCCTCCCCGGCGTTGCTTTGCGCATCGCCAACCAGCAACTGGCGAATTACTCCACAGTGCCGGCGCGGCTCGACCGTCTGGAGCTGAATCCGTTCAGCCTGGAAGTGACGCTGTGGGGCCTGAATATCGGCGCGCCCGGTAAAGAACAGGTCGGTTTCGAAAAGCTGTATGCCAACCTGCAGATCGACAGCCTCTGGACCCGCGCCCTGCATTTGCAGGCCGTGGAGCTGGTCAAACCCAAGACCGAGCTGTTGTTCGACAAGCAGGGCAAGCTGAATCTGGCCCAGCTGTTCAAGCTGCCACCCAGCGAACCGGTGAAAGACGAGCCGCCCGGCAAGCCGTTCCCGCTGCGTATTGACCAAATCAAACTGGCGGATGGTTTTGTCCATTTCCAGGACCTGCGCCCCAGCGAAGCCATCGAATTCCTTTACGACAAGCTCAACTTCGAGCTGAAGAATCTCAGCACTCTCCCCGAAGACAACGCCGACATGACGCTGGTCGCGGCGGGTCCCGAAGGCGGCCAGATCGATTGGGTCGGACGCATCAGCCTGGTGCCGATCACCTCCGAAGGCACGCTGAAAATCACCGACGGCAAGATGAAAGTCTGGTGGCCTTATGTGCGCGACGCCTTGCCGCTGGCGTTGCAGGATGGCGTGCTGAATTTCAGTACCGCCTACACCTTGAACCTGTCGAAGGACACCGAACTCAAGCTGACGAACCTGGCCCTGAGCGTCGCGCCTTTTGCGATCAATACGCCTGACGGCCGCCCGCTGGTGCGCCTGCAGCGTCTGGATGTCAGCGAGACATCGGTGGATCTGGCCAGACAATTGGTCAGCGTCGGCAGGATCCGCAGCAACAAACTCGAAACCTGGGCCGCGCGCGAAGCCGACGGGCAACTGGATTGGCAAAAGCTCTTCGCCAGCCAGCCGGGCAAAACCGCCCCGCCAGCCGCCAAGGCCCCGGCCGTGGACGAAAAGGCTCCGCAATCGGGCGCGGCAAGCGACGCGCAAGCGCAAGCCGCTGCCAAACCGGCAACGGCGTCCAAACCCTGGCAGGTGCTGCTCAAGGACGTGCAGCTGCGCGATTATCAAATCCACCTCGCCGACCGCGTACCCAAAGAGCCCGTGGCAATTGATGTCGGCCCGCTGAATCTGGACGTGCAGAACTTCGACAGCCTGAATAAATCGCCTTTCACCCTCAAGCTGGACACCGGCATTGGCAAACAAGGCAATCTCACTGCCGCCGGCGACGTGAACCTGAATCCGGTCAGCGCCAGGCTGCAAGTGACCACCAAGGACATCGACCTGCGCGTCGCCCAGGCTTACATCAGCCCGTTCATCCGCCTTGAATTGCGCAGCGGCATGCTCGGCAGCGATCTGGCGGTCAACCTGAAAAACACCGAGCCGCTGGCGTTCAGCATTAATGGCAAGGCTCAGGTAGATCAGCTGCATACGCTCGATACGCTGAAACAGCGGGACTTCCTCAAGTGGCAACAGCTGACGCTTGAAGGACTGAATTATGAACACGGCGACAGCCTCAACATTGCCAAAGTGAACCTGGCGCAACCCTATGCGCGGTTCATGATCAACGATGACCGGACCACCAACGTCGATGATTTGCTGATCCCGCAACCGGCCGATAAAACCCCGACAGCCAAGACCAGCGCGAGCGCGAGCAAAGAAAAACCACTGGGCATTCGTGTCGGCGAAGTCAACATCAATGACGGCTCGGCCAACTTTGCCGACTTCAGCCTGACCCCCAACTTCGCCACCGCCATCCAGCAACTCAATGGCCAGATCGGCACGCTGGACAATCGCCAATCGAAACCGGCCACGGTCAACATCAACGGCAAAGTGGATCGCTACGCGCCGGTGACGATCAAGGGCAGCCTCAATCCTTTCGACCCAATGGCTGCGCTGGATATCGCGACAAGTTTCAAGCGCGTGGAACTGACCACACTTACGCCCTACTCCGGGAAATTTGCCGGCTATCGCATTCGCAAGGGTCGACTCAATCTTGACCTGCATTACAAAATCACCAAAGGCCAGCTGCAGGCGGAGAACAAGGTGGTGGTCGAGCAATTGCAGCTGGGGGAAAAGGTCGACAGCCCGGACGCGATGGATTTGCCGATTCGTCTGGCGATCGCGCTGCTCAAGGATACCGACGGCAAGATATCCATCGAGCTGCCGGTTTCCGGTGACTTGAACAACCCGCAATTCAGCGTCATGCCAATTGTCTGGCAGACCTTGCGCAATCTGGTGGTGCGCGCCGCAACCGCGCCGTTCAAGTTCATTGGCGGGCTGGTCAGCGGCGGAGGCGCCGAGGACCTCGGCAGCGTGTCGTTCGCGCCGGGCGGCAGTGAGTTGAGCGGCGATGCGCAAAAGGCCCTGGACAAGCTCTCAGCCGCACTCAAGGAGCGTCCGGCCTTGCGCCTTGAGATCGAAGGCACCGCTGCGGCAACCGCCGACGGTCCGTTGATTGCCCAGGCGCGACTGGAACGCGAATATCAATACACCTATTACAAGATCCTCCAGCGCCGGGGCGATAAAGTTCCCGCTCAGGCATCGCTGGTCGAAGTACCGGACAGTGAAAAAGCGCCGATGCTTGAGGGCATCTACCGCGCGCGCCTGAAGAAACAGCCATTGGCGCAGTGGGTAGACCTGGGTAAGGAAGAGCGCTCCAAGGTCATGCGCGACGAGATTCTCAAGTTCTGGAGCGGCAGTGAAACCCTGCTGCGCGAACTGGGCCAGGAGAGGGCGAGCAGCATCAAGGATTATCTGGTCGACAAAGGCAAGCTGGCGGACGAGCGCGTGTATTTCGTCGATGCTTCCTTGGGCGAAGCGCAGAAGAATGGCACCGTAATCAGCCCACTGCATCTGGATAGTGAGTAACTCTTGAAGACTTCTTTCACAGTACGCCTGTTACTCAGCGCGGGCCTGCTGTCGCTGACCTGTGCTGCGCAGGCTTCGACGCTGCGTTGCGGTAGCCAGCTGATCAGCGTCGGCGACCGGGCATTCGACGTCCAGCAGAAGTGCGGAATACCGGTGAGCCAGGATGTCATCGGCAGCAAGGAAACCTTCAACAGCACGTACCGCAAATCTGAAGAGGTGCGGGTCGAAGAATGGATCTACGGCCCCGACAACGGCATGTATCAGTATTTGCGCTTTGAAGGTGGCCGGCTGGTGCGAATTGAGAGTCAGCGGCAGCGGTGAAAAGCGATTTGGTGGGAGCGAGCTTACTCGCGAATAATAACTGCACCACCCTTTTCGGCTATCACACCGCCTTCGCAAGCAAGCTTGCTCCCACAAGCTTTCGCCGCCCACAATAGAAAAAGCCCCGACGTAAACGCCGGGGCCTTTAATGACCACATCCTTGTGGTCTTCGCATGAACCTTCAATCAGTCAGTCATTCGCCCTTGCGGGCGAAGGCTGCTTGTATAAATGTTCAGCGCATATTCTTCCACTTACTCAGCTTTCAGGCCGGCAGCGGAGACGTCTTTGACGCCTTTGATTTTCTTGGTGATCGCGACAGCGGTAGCTTTCTGGGCTTCGGTCACTTTAACCATGGAGGACAGGGAAACCACGCCTTTGTTGGTTTCAACCTTGATGTCCGAACCCGGGATGCCTTTTTCAGTCAGCAGGTCTGCTTTGACTTTGGTGGTGATCCAGGTATCAGAAGTGTCTTCTTTGACTTCTTGAGTCGTGGTGTTGGCTGCCAGGACCATCGGAGCTTGAGTCGAGGTCTGTGCGAAAGCAGCGTTTGCCATGGTCAGAGTCAGGGCAGTGGCGGTAGCAGCAGCGATAGCAAACTTCTTCATACGAGTAACTCCTGTTTTTCTCTAAATCTGCGCCAGCAAGTGGCAGCAGGGTTACGGTATATATCGCAATCGCTGTGCCAACCCTCAATCAACAATAAAACCTATATAAATCAGTCAGTTATAAAATTCATGATTTCGTCGAATCGTGCAGATTGCCCGTTCGTCATTCTGGGCACGTGCAAGTTGCATGTTTCCGACGTTCGCCGACACGAATCATCTAAGTCTTTAATTGCGCTCATAAAAAAAGGACCCCGAAGGGTCCTTTTCTCATCGTTCAGCTAATCCGCAGATTAGACGCCCGATACTTTTGCTGCTGCAACGTCTTTGATCGACAGCTTGATACGGCCGCGGTTGTCCACGTCCAGTACCAACACTTCGACTTCCTGACCTTCCTGCAACACGTCGGTCACTTTCTCTACGCGAGCGTCGCTCAGCATGGAGATGTGCACCAGGCCGTCTTTGCCAGGCAGGATGTTGACGAATGCGCCGAAATCGACGATGCGCTCAACCTTGCCGACGTAGATCTTGCCGATTTCCGCTTCTGCGGTGATACCCAGAACGCGCTGACGTGCTGCCTCAGCGGCTTCCTTGGTTTCGCCAAAGATCTTGATCGAGCCGTCGTCTTCGATGTCGATCGAAGCCTTGGTCTCTTCACAGATCGCACGGATGGTCGCGCCGCCTTTACCGATAACGTCACGGATTTTGTCGGTGTCGATTTTCATCGCGATCATGGTCGGAGCATTTTCCGACAGCTCGGTACGCGACTGACCAATGATCTGGTTCATCTGGCCGAGGATATTCAGGCGCGCTTCCAGGGCTTGGCCCAGAGCGATTTCCATGATTTCTTCGGTGATGCCTTTGATCTTGATGTCCATCTGCAGCGCGGTAACACCTTTGGCGGTACCGGCTACCTTGAAGTCCATGTCGCCCAGGTGATCTTCGTCACCGAGGATGTCGGTCAGGATGGCGAACTTCTCGCCTTCTTTAACCAGACCCATGGCGATACCGGCAACCGGCGCCTTCATCGGCACACCAGCGTCCATCAGTGCCAGGGAAGCACCGCAGACCGAAGCCATGGAGCTGGAACCGTTGGACTCGGTGATTTCCGATACAACACGGATGGTGTACGGGAACACGTCAGCGGCAGGCAGCATCGCTTGAACCGAACGACGAGCCAGACGGCCGTGACCGATTTCACGACGACCAGCGCCGCCCATGCGACCACACTCACCTACCGAGAACGGAGGGAAGTTGTAGTGCAGCATGAACGGGTCTTTTTTCTCGCCTTCCAGGGTGTCGAGCAGTTGTGCATCACGGGCAGTACCCAGTGTTGCAACAACCAGCGCCTGGGTTTCGCCACGGGTGAACAAGGCCGAACCGTGGGTCTTTGGCAGAACGCCGACTTCGATGTTCAGCGGACGTACAGTGCGCGTGTCGCGACCGTCGATACGTGGCTTACCGTTAACGATGTTCTCGCGCACGGTGCGGTATTCGATTTCGCCGAAGGCAGCTTTGACTTCGCTGGAAGTCGGCTGGCCTTCTTCACCGGACAGTTTGGCAACGATCTGGTCTTTCAGCTCACCCAGACGGGCATAACGCTCGTGCTTGATGGTGATGGTGTAAGCCTGGGAAATCGCTTCGCCGAACTCGCTACGGATAGCGCCCAGCAGAGCGGTGGCTTCAGGCTTCGGCTGCCAGTCCCACGTTGGCTTGGCGGCTTCAGCGGCGAGCTCTTTGACAGCGTTGATCACGACCTGGAACTCGTCGTGAGCAAACAGTACGGCGCCCAGCATCTGGTCTTCGGTCAGCTCTTTGGCTTCGGACTCAACCATCAGCACGGCTTCGGAAGTACCGGCAACGACCATGTCCAGGCTCGAAGCCTTGAGTTGCTCGTAAGTCGGGTTCAGCAGGTAGCCGGTGCTTTCGTGAAAAGCAACGCGCGCCGCGCCGATAGGGCCGTCGAACGGGATACCGGAAATAGCCAGTGCCGCCGAGGTGCCGATCATGGCAGCGACGTCTGGATCAGTCTTTTTGCTGGTGGACAGAACGGTGCAGACAACCTGCACTTCGTTCATGAAGCCTTCTGGAAACAACGGGCGGATCGGACGGTCGATCAAACGCGAAGTGAGGGTTTCTTTCTCGGAAGGACGGCCTTCACGCTTGAAGAAACCACCAGGAATCTTGCCGGCAGCGTAGGTTTTTTCCTGATAGTGCACGGAAAGTGGGAAGAAGCCTTTGCTTGGGTCAGCTGTCTTGGCGCCGACCACAGTCACTAATACGCTGACGTCGTCGTCAACGGTGACCAATACTGCGCCGGAAGCTTGACGGGCGATACGGCCTGTCTCGAGGGTTACGGTCGATTGACCGAATTGAAATGTCTTGATTACCGGGTTCACGGTTTCCTACCTTATCTGTGGCTCTTGGGGAACTGGTTTCTTGCGAATTCTTGGGCAGTGCGGGGAATCGGCCCCACGACAGTCCAGATGCAACTAGAGGCTGGGAGCCTGCCCGACTCACCGAAACAACCGGCGAGCCCACGACAGACAACCAACCTCTATCCGAGTCGTTATTAGCGACGCAGACCCAGACGACCGATCAGGGCGCTGTAACGGCTAACGTCCTTACCTTTCAGGTAATCCAGCAGCTTGCGACGCTGGTTTACCATACGGATCAGACCACGACGCGAGTGGTGGTCCTTACCGTTGGCCTTGAAGTGGCCTTGCAGTTTGTTGATGTTGGCGGTCAGCAGTGCAACTTGCACTTCTGGCGAACCAGTATCACCAACAGCTTGCTGGTAGTCGGTTACGATCTGAGCTTTTTCTTCAACGCTGAGTGCCATGTGGGCAATCCTTTTATCAGGAAACCGTACCAGAGATGCGGTTTCAACAGGCCGAGAGCAAACTCTCGTATTAAAAAGTGAGGACTGACCATGCCTGTTAACAGCCATCCTCATACCGTTGAAGCAGGAAACCCCGCTTCACCGGGTTCGGTCATTCTGACCGAATCAATCGACGTGGCGCGATCCGCCCGTCTTCGCTCACTTCACCGATGCCGATGAAGCGACCTTCGTGATCTTGTACCCGAACCATGCCGAACTGCGGCGCGTCCGGTGCTCTTACTGGTTGACCATGCAACCAGTAAAACGAACTGTGCTCCGAGAATTGCAGCAGCGGCCAGTGTTGCAGACCGCTGTCCGATGGCATCAGGAAGCGATCAACCGCTTCATTGCCGCCGTCGGCGTGCACTTGCTCCAACTCTTCCAGGGTGACCGTCTGGGCCAGGCTGAAAGGTCCGGCTTGTGTACGACGCAGCTGCGCGACGTAGGCGCCACACCCGAGTTTTTCACCAATATCTTCAACCAGTGTGCGGATATAGGTGCCCTTGGTGCAGTCCACCGACAAGCGTGCAGTCTCGCCTTCGCTTTCCAGCAATTCCAGGCGCGCAATAGTAACAGAACGCGCCTCGCGCTCCACTACTTCCCCCGCCCGGGCCAGTTTGTAAAGGGGCTGGCCATCACGCTTGAGCGCTGAGTACATCGGCGGTATCTGACTGATTTGCCCACGAAAAGCAGGTAAAACGGCTTCGATATCTGCACGACCAACGGTCACCGGACGCGTCTGCAAAACTTCGCCTTCGGCGTCAGCCGTCGTCGTTGTCTTGCCCAGTTGCATCACCGTCTCGTAGGACTTGTCCGAATCGAGCAGGTATTGCGAGAACTTGGTAGCCTCGCCAAAGCACAAAGGCAGTACACCCGTGGCCAAGGGATCGAGACTGCCGGTGTGCCCGGCCTTTTCGGCATTGAGCAACCAGCGCACTTTCTGCAAGGCCGCGTTGGAAGTGAAGCCCAGTGGTTTGTCGAGCAGGATGATCCCGCTGACGTTCCGGCGTATACGCTTGACCTGAGCCACTCTTTATTCCTCGGTGCTTTCTGGCTTCGCGTTCTGCGCCGCGCTTTCCGGATGCTGACCGTCTTCAGCCACTGCGCGCTCGATCAACGCCGAGAGGTGCGCGCCACGCACGACGCTTTCGTCGTAGTGGAAGTGCAACTGAGGAACGCTGCGCAGCTTCATTTCGCGGGCCAATTGCATGCGCAGGAAACCTGCGGCGGAATTGAGCACCTTGATGGTCTGGGCAATTTCTTCAGCACTGTCCTGACCCATCACGGTCATGAAAATCTTCGCGTGACCCACATCACGGCTGACATCAACAGCAGTAATGGTGACCAGACCTACGCGCGGGTCTTTGACTTCGCGGCGGATCAGCTGGGCCAGCTCGCGCTGCATCTGATCGCCAATGCGTTGGGTACGGCTATATTCTTTTGCCATGTTTTGCTACCTGATACTGACCGGGGACTAAACCCTTGCGGTCTGAAAGCGGCAAACGCCCGGCCTGACGGATGTCGGACCGGGCGTTGCGTTTAGAGCCCATGACAGGACGCGGGGCATTTGCATGCGGCGACCTGTCATGGCTCCGATAGCTCGCGACTTAGAGGCTGCGAGCCACTTGGACCTTCTCGAAGACTTCGATCTTGTCACCGACCTTGACGTCGTTGTAGCTCTTGACGCCAATACCGCATTCCATGCCGGCACGAACTTCGGCAGCGTCGTCTTTGAAGCGGCGCAGGGATTCCAGCTCGCCTTCAAAGATAACGATGTCTTCACGCAGAACACGGATTGGACGGTTACGGTGAACAACACCTTCAAGAACCATACAACCGGCGATTGCGCCGAATTTCGGAGAACGGAACACGTCACGCACTTCGGCGATACCCAGGATATTTTCCCGAACGTCGCTGCCAAGCATACCGGTGAGGGCTTTCTTGACGTCTTCGATGATGTCGTAGATCACGTTGTAGTAACGCATATCCAGACCTTCCTGCTCGACGATCTTGCGCGCACCAGCATCGGCACGCACGTTGAAGCCGAACAGAACAGCGTTGGAGGCCAGTGCCAGGTTGGCGTCGCTCTCGGTGATACCACCGACACCGCCACCGACTACGCGCACTTGCACTTCATCGTTACCCAGGCCGCCCAAGGCGCCCTGCAATGCTTCCAGCGAGCCACGGACATCGGATTTGAGGACGATGTTAAGCGTCTTCTTCTCTTCCTGACCCATGTTCTCGAAGATATTTTCAAGCTTGCCGGCGTGAGCACGGGCCAGTTTGACTTCGCGGAACTTGCCCTGACGGAACATCGCGACTTCTCGCGCTTTCTTCTCGTCAGTCATTACGCTCATCTCGTCGCCAGCGTCCGGCGTGCCATCAAGACCCAGGATTTCGACCGGAATCGATGGACCTGCTTCCTTGATTGACTTGCCGTTCTCGTCGAGCATCGCACGGATACGACCGAAGTTCGAACCAACCAGAACCATGTCGCCCTGACGCAACGTACCGTCCTGAACCAGAACAGTCGCAACAGGACCACGGCCCTTGTCCAGACGGGACTCGACTACAACACCACGGCCAGGAGCCGAAGGCGTTGCCTTGAGTTCCAGGACTTCAGCTTGCAGCAGAACAGCTTCCAGCAGGTCGTCTACACCAGTACCCACTTTCGCGGAAACCGAAACGAACGGCGTATCACCGCCCCACTCTTCAGAAGTAACGCCGTGAACCGACAACTCGCTACGGATGCGATCGAGATCAGCGCCCGGCTTGTCAATCTTGTTCACTGCAACAACCAGTGGAACGCCAGCTGCCTTGGCATGCTGAACAGCTTCAATGGTCTGCGGCATCACGCCGTCGTCCGCTGCAACGACCAGGATCACGATATCCGTTGCCTTGGCACCACGAGCACGCATTGCGGTAAACGCAGCGTGACCCGGGGTGTCGAGGAAGGTGACCATGCCGCGTTCGGTTTCAACGTGGTAGGCACCAATGTGCTGGGTGATGCCGCCGGCTTCGCCTGCAGCTACCTTGGCACGACGGATATAGTCGAGCAGGGAAGTCTTACCATGGTCGACGTGGCCCATTACGGTCACAACCGGCGCACGGGAGAACGACTCGCCTTCGAACTTCAGGGACTCGGCCAGGGAATCTTCCAGGGCGTTGTCGCTGACCAGGGTCACTTTGTGGCCCAGTTCTTCAGCAACCAGTTGGGCAGTTTCCTGATCCAGTACCTGGTTGATGGTGGCTGGAGTGCCCAGCTTGAACATGAACTTGATGATTTCAGCAGCCTTGACCGACATCTGCTGGGCGAGATCGCCAACAGTGATGGTCTCGCCGATCTTCACTTCACGCACGACAGGGCCGGTTGGGCTCTGGAAACCGTGGGCGTTGCGTTTTTTCAGCTTGGCCTTGCCGCGACCACCGCGACGGAAGCTGTCGCTTTCTTCGTCGGTAGTACGTGGCGCAACACGTGGCGTTGGCGCTTTCTCTTTAACAGAGGCGCGATGCGGAGCGTTCTTGCGATCGCCGTCGCCGCCACGAGCATTTCTGTCGTCGCTGCGTGGTTTGTCCGGACGACGCTGTTCGTCACGCTTGCGCGCATCGGCAGCAGGTGCCGGAGCAGGCGCGGCAGAAACAACCGGCGCTTGTGGCGCAGGCTCGGCAACCGGAGCTGGAGCCGTCGGCGCTGCAACAGCATCGTTGGCTGTAGCAGCCCCGGCAGGCTGGTTGCGTGCGTCTTCTTCGACGCGGCGCCTGGATTCTTCTTCAGCTTTTTGACGAGCAGCATTTTCTACTGCGCGGCGTTCGTCCATTTCGCGTTTGCGCTCGGCTTCGATTTCTTCCGGGCTGCGCTGAACGAATACTTTCTTCTTGCGAACCTCAACGCTGATGCTCTTGCTGCCAGCAACGCGCAGGGTGCTCGTGGTTTTGCGCTGCAAAGTGATCTTGCGCGGCTCTTCCACTTTAGCCTTGTGACCGCTTTTCAAATGCGTCAACAGGGCTTGCTTCTCGTTATCGGTCACAACTTGCTCGGCGGCGGTGTGCGGCAGACCTGCCTCACGCATCTGCTGTAACAGGCGCTCTACCGGTGTGTCGACCACTTTGGCCAGTTCTTTCACCGTGACTTGCGTCATGCACTTCTCTCCTCAGGCCGCGCCTACTTACTCGAACCAATGGGCTCGGGCGGCCATGATCAACTTGCCGGCACGAATATCGTCAATGCCGTCGATGTCGAGCAGGTCGTCAATAGACTGCTCGGCCAGGTCTTCGCGGGTAACAACGCCGCGCACCGCCAGTTCCATCGCCAAATCCTTGTCCATACCCTCAAGCGAGAGCAGGTCTTCGGCCGGATGGGCGTCTGCCAGCTTTTCCTCAGTAGCGATGGCTTTGGTCAACAAACGATCCTTGGCCCGAGCGCGAAGCTCGTTGACGGTATCTTCGTCAAAGCCGTCGATGTTGAGCATCTCCTCCACCGGTACATAGGCAATCTCTTCCAGGCTGGTGAAGCCTTCATCAACCAGTACCTGCGCGAGATCTTCGTCGACTTCCAGCTCTTCGATGAAGTTGCGCAGAATGTCGCCGGTCTCTGCTTGCTGCTTAGCCTGGATGTCCGATTCGGTCATCACGTTCAGGGTCCAGCCAGTCAACTGACTTGCCAGACGAACGTTTTGACCACCGCGACCAATGGCCTGCGCCAGGTTGTCCGCGCCAACGGCGATGTCCATTGCATGGGCATCTTCATCAACGATGATTGCCGCGACTTCAGCCGGGGACATCGCGTTGATGACGAACTGCGCCGGGTTATCGTCCCAAAGGACAATATCCACTCGCTCGCCGCCCAATTCGCCAGAAACAGCCTGAACGCGCGAACCACGCATGCCGATGCAGGCGCCTTGCGGATCGATTCGTTTGTCCTTGGAGCGAACAGCGATTTTTGCACGCGAACCCGGGTCACGAGAGGCAGCCATCACCTCGATGAGACCTTCGGCGATTTCCGGAACTTCAATCCGGAAAAGCTCGATCAGCATCTCTGGCGCAGTACGCGACAGGATCAGCTGAGGGCCACGGTTTTCAGTGCGTATTTCTTTGAGCAATGCCCGAACGCGAACACCTACGCGGAAAGTCTCCCGCGAAATGATGTCTTCACGTGCCAGCAAGGCTTCAGCATTGTTGCCAAGATCAACGATGACATTGTCACGCGTCACTTTTTTAACAGTACCGGAAATGATTTCGCCCAAACGCTCACGATAAGCGTCGACGACCTGAGCACGCTCAGCCTCACGGACCTTCTGCACAATGACTTGCTTCGCGGTCTGAGCTGCGATGCGACCGAATTCGATGGAATCGATCTTCTCTTCAATCAGATCGCCCGCGACGGCACCAGGCTTTTTGGCTTGCGCCTGGTCGACAGCCAATTCGTATGCCGGGTCGTCAAGATCTTCGTCTTCGACCACTGTCCAGCGACGAAAAGTCTCGTAGCCACCCGTCTGACGATTGATCTCTACACGCAGTTCAACTTCATCTTCAAAGCGCTTCTTGGTAGCAGTGGCAAGAGCCAGCTCCAGTGCTTCGAAAATCACTCCTGCCGGAACGCCCTTTTCATTGGACACCGACTCAACAACCAGCAGTACTTCTTTGCTCATCGTACGCCTCGCCTTTCGCAAGCCATTGGATCCGCGGGATCCGCAGTATCTGGCACGTCTCAGTCAAACGTGGGAATAATGTTGGCCTTGTCGATCAGATCGATCGGCAACAGATACTCATGGTCTTCTACATGCACCACGACATCCTGTTCCTCCACCCCGCGGAGAAGGCCCTGAAAGTTGCGTCGACCATCGAAGGGTGAACGCAGCTTTATCTTCACTTGTTGTCCGGCGTGCAAAGCAAACTGTTCAAGCGTGAACAGCGGGCGATCCATGCCAGGAGAAGACACCTCAAGCGTGTATTCAGCACTGATCGGATCTTCGACATCCAGAACACCGCTGAGTTGGCGACTGACTATTGCGCAGTCTTCCACCAGCACACCGTCTTCTTTATCAATATAAATGCGCAGCAGTGAATGTCGGCCCTGGGAGACGTATTCTATTCCCCAGCATTGATAGCCAAGAGCCTCGACCACCGGGACCAACAAGGCCTGCAACTGTTCTAGCTTGCTCGACACCTGAACCCCCTCGTGCATGCTTTAAAAATAAAAAAATGGGCGAAAAGCCCATCCATGAAAACGCCGTCGAAAGCGGCGTCATAAACTGTCCAGCTAACAAAAAGCCCCTAAAAAGGGGCTCCGCTAAAACTGGTTGCGGGGGCTGGATTTGAACCAACGACCTTCGGGTTATGAGCCCGACGAGCTACCAGACTGCTCCACCCCGCGACAAAGCTGGGGCGGAAGTATACGGCTGATCCCTTACAGGGTCAATCGAACATCCACCTACAAGAAAGCCCGCTAATGCGGGCTGCCCTGATAATTGGTACCGAGAAGGGGACTCGAACCCCTACACCCATTGGGCACAACCACCTCAAGGTTGCGTGTCTACCAATTCCACCACCTCGGCAATACATCTTTGACAGCCTCAAAAATCACTGCCTGTTGAAACCTTACTTCTTCTCTGGGGCTTGAGGTATGTCAGCCGGAACAACTGCTGGCTTTTGCCCTTCGAGAACCGGAACATCATCTGCTGCCGGTTTTTGCTTCACTTCCATTACCGCTGGATCTGGCAAACCTACTTGAGTCAGCTGTTGAGCTTTCTCTTTAGCAAAGTAACCTAACCCCAAGCTGGTTATGAAAAAAGCTGCGGCGAGTATAGCAGTAAACTTACTAAGAAAGGTAGAGGAACCTTGGCTTCCGAATACAGTATTTGATGCACCTGCTCCGAATGACGCGCCTGCGTCCGCACCTTTACCCTGCTGCAGCAATACCAGGGCGACAACGCCCAGAGCGCCCAACAGATGAAAAACGACTACGACTGTTTCCAGCATTTTTTCAGTTTCCCGCGGCGCGACAGATCGCACCGAACTCATCTGCATTCAGGGACGCTCCACCAATGAGCCCCCCATCGATATCCGGCATGCTGAACAGTTCGACCGCATTGGCCGCCTTCACGCTGCCGCCATAAAGAAGTCGCACGCCTTGTGCGACCTCAGCATTCTCTTTCGCCAGTTGCGCACGAATAGCGGCGTGCACATCCTGCGCCTGTTGAGGCGAAGCAGTCAGCCCGGTGCCAATGGCCCAGACCGGCTCGTAAGCAATTACCGCATTGACCAGAGCTTCAATACCCAGCGCTTCGATGATACTGCCGAGTTGCTGCCCGACAACGGCAAGCGTTTCGCCAGCTTCGCGCTCTTCGCGGGTTTCGCCAATACACAGCACGGGCGTAAGGCCACTTGCCTGAGCCGCAGCGAACTTGCGAATCAGAACCTCATTGCTTTCGCCCATAATCTGGCGACGCTCCGAATGCCCTACAAGGACCAGACTGCAACCTGCATCAGCCAGCTGACTCGGCGATACTTCACCGGTCAACGCACCCTGCCCTGCTTCATGGGCGCAGTTTTGCGCACCAACAGGAATCGACTTGCCTTGCAAACCATCAATCACCAGATTGATGTGCAGACTCGACGGAAATACCGCGACATCAACACCGCCAGGGAGAGCCTGTGCAGCAAGGCCCTCGATCAGCTCAGCGACGCTGGCGCGGGTACCGTGCATCTTCCAGTTACCAGCTACCATAGGGCGACGCATGCTGTACCTCGTCGGTCAAAGTGGGCGCAGATGTTACCCAACAGTTTCAACACTGGCAAGCCGAAATCAGGCGCAAACTTCTGCAACCAGCTTTGCAAGCTCGTCGGCATAGGCACGAACCTGAGCTTCATCCTCACCTTCCACCATCACGCGAACCAGTGGCTCAGTGCCAGACTTGCGCAGCAGCACGCGACCGCGACCAGCCATTGCGTCAGTTACGCGCTGGCAAGCCTGCTTGACCGCCGGATGCTCGACCGGATCCACGCCGCCTGCAAAGCGAACGTTGACCAGCACTTGCGGGCATTTGCGCAATGCCTGACGAGCCTCTGCCAGACTCTGGTTGCTGCGACGCAGCGCCAGAAGCACTTGCAAAGCAGCGATAATCGCATCGCCGGTAGTCGTGTGCTGGAAGCAGACGATATGGCCGGAGTTTTCACCACCCACTTGCCAGTTACGCTCTTGCAGCTCAGCAATCACATAACGATCGCCAACGTTCGCCCGCACGAACGGAATGTTCAGCTCGCCCAGGGCCAACTCAAGCCCCAGATTACTCATCAGGGTGCCGACCACGCCGCCCTGAAGGCGACCGCGCTCGTGAAGATCACGGGCAATGATGAACAGCAGATCATCACCATCGACGATGGCACCCGTGTGATCGACCATCAGGACACGGTCGCCGTCGCCGTCAAAACCGATGCCCAGGTCAGCATGCTCAGCGAGGACCGCAGCCTGAAGCGCGCCCATATGGGTAGAACCGCAATCCTTGTTGATATTCAGTCCATCAGGCTGTGCCGACAGAACGGTTACCTGAGCGCCCAGCTCGCGAAACACGTTGGGCGCAACCTTGTAGGTCGCGCCGTGGGCACAATCGATGACCAGCTTGAGCCCGGCAAAATCTGTACTCGAAGGTACGCTGCTTTTGCAAAATTCAATGTAGCGACCCGCAGCATCATTGATACGCGACACCTTGCCGAGCTTTTCCGACTCGACAACGGTCATGGGCGTATCCAGCAATTCTTCGATCATCATCTCGATCTCGTCAGGCAGCTTGGTGCCTTGCCCGGAGAAGAACTTGATGCCGTTGTCGTAATGCGGATTGTGCGAGGCGCTGATCACGATACCCGCTTCGGCGTGAAAGGTGCGCGTCAGATAGGCGATCGCTGGCGTAGGCATTGGCCCGAGCAGCATGACGTCTGCGCCCGCAGCCGAAAGACCTGCTTCCAGAGCCGACTCAAACATGTAGCCGGAAATTCTTGTGTCTTTACCAACCAGGATTCGACAGGCGCCAAGGCGGCGAAACGCCATACCCGCAGCCCAACCCAGTCGCAGCATAAAATCCGGAGTAATTGGAAACTGCCCTACGCGGCCACGAATGCCGTCTGTTCCAAAGTATTTCTTGGTAGTCATCGCTGCTCCATCATTCTTATTCGGCCGCTTCTACAGCGGCGATCATGCGCACCACATCAACCGTCTCGGCGACATCATGCACACGTAAAATTCTTGCGCCCTTGGTCATAGCCAGCGCTGCCAGCGCCAGGCCTCCGAAAAGACGTTCGCCCACAGGCCGAGCCAACGCACCGCCTATCATGCTCTTGCGTGAGACACCAACCAACAGCGGACGTCCCAACGCATGCAGCTCTTGCATGTGTTTAAACAGACTCAGGTTGTGGTCGAGGCTTTTCGCGAAGCCGAAGCCCGGATCAAGAATGATGCGCTCGTTGGGTATGCCTACGGAAGCGCACTGCGCCATACGCTCCAGCAAGAACGCGCTGACTTCACCCAGCAGATCTTCATAGTGCGGATTGTCTTGCATGTCGCCAGGCTCACCGCGCATATGCATCAGGCATACCGGAAGGCCGGTCGCAGCGGCAGCATCAAGTGCTCCCTCGCGACGCAACGAACGCACATCATTGATAAGTCCGGCACCGAGACGCGCCGTCTCGCGGATTACCGCAGGCGTGGACGTGTCTACGGAAATAATGACATCCAGCTCGCGATGCAAAGCCTCGACGACCGGAGCGACCCGCTCAAGCTCTTCAAGGGGAGATACGGAGCGTGCGCCGGGCCGCGTGGACTCGCCACCGACATCGATAAGCGTCGCGCCTGCAGAAACCATCGCCTCGGCATGGCGCAATGCAGCGTCCAGACGGTTGTAGCGACCGCCGTCCGAAAACGAATCCGGAGTAGCGTTCAGGATTCCCATCACGTGCGTATGGGCTAAATCAAGAACCCGGTTGCCACAAGGCAACCGGGTCGGGTACAGCACAGAAGTCATGTCAGACCTTAGTGTTCAGCTGCTGGACCGCCGATCGGAGTCTCTGGACGTGGGTCCGGAGGCGTGATTGGCGTACCTGGAGTACCCGAACCACCACCTTCCCAATCGCGCGGCTCGCGTGGAGCGCGGCCAGCCATGATGTCGTCGATTTGCTCGGCATCAATCGTTTCGTACTTCATCAGCGCATCAGCCATCGCATCCAGCTTGTCGCGATTATCCGTAAGGATCTGTTTGGCCGTGCCATAGCACTGGTCGATGATGCTACGCACTTCGGAGTCGATCAAACGAGCCGTTTCAGCCGACAAACCGCTGCTTGGACCACCACCACCGCGACCCAGATAGCCTTCGTTCTCGTCTTCGCCATACAGCAGCGGACCGAGTTTTTCCGACAGACCCCATTTGGTCACCATGTTCCGGGCAATCTGGCTGGCACGCATGATGTCGTTGGACGCACCGGTGGTCACACCGTCAAAACCCAGCGTCATCTCTTCAGCGATACGACCGCCATACAGCGAACAGATCTGGCTGATCAAGGCGCGCTTGGACAGGCTGTAACGATCTTCCTCGGGGAGGAACATGGTTACACCCAGAGCGCGACCACGAGGAATGATCGAAACTTTGTAGACCGGATCGTGCTCAGGCACCACTCGACCAACAATAGCGTGACCGGCTTCGTGATAAGCGGTGTTCTGCTTCTCTTTCTCGGACATGACCATGGATTTGCGCTCGGCGCCCATCATGATCTTGTCCTTGGCCAGCTCGAACTCTTTCATTTCAACGATGCGTTTACCGGTACGGGCAGCGAACAACGAAGCCTCGTTGACCAGGTTGGCAAGGTCGGCACCGGAGAAGCCAGGCGTACCACGAGCGATTACGCCCGGGTTAACGTCTTCGCCCATCGGCACTTTGCGCATGTGGACCTTAAGAATCTGTTCGCGACCACGGATATCCGGCAGACCGACCACGACCTGACGGTCGAAGCGACCCGGACGCAGCAAGGCTGGATCGAGTACGTCAGGACGGTTGGTAGCAGCAATGACGATGATGCCATCGTTCATTTCAAAGCCGTCCATCTCTACCAGCAACTGGTTGAGAGTCTGTTCGCGCTCGTCGTGACCGCCACCCATGCCAGCGCCACGATGGCGACCCACGGCATCGATTTCGTCGATGAAGATGATGCAAGGCGCGTGCTTCTTGGCCTGTTCAAACATGTCGCGGACGCGGCTTGCACCAACACCCACGAACATCTCGACAAAGTCAGAACCGGAAATAGTAAAGAACGGCACTTTCGCTTCGCCGGCAATCGCCTTGGCAAGCAGGGTTTTACCGGTACCTGGTGGGCCCACCATCAGCACGCCGCGTGGAATGCGGCCGCCAAGACGCTGGAATTTGCCCGGATCACGGAGGAACTCGACCAGTTCGCCGACTTCTTCCTTGGCTTCGTCGCAACCTGCGACATCAGCCAGCGTCGTCTTGACCTGATCTTCAGACAACAGACGCGCCTTGCTCTTGCCGAAACTCATCGGCCCGCCCTTGCCTCCCGCACCACCTTGCATCTGGCGCATGAAGAACATGAACACGGCGATGATCACGAGGATCGGGAAGCTGGCAACCAGGAGCTGAGTCCAGATGCTCTGCTGCTCAGGCTGCTTGCCTTCGATAACCACGTTGTTATCGACCAGATCACCGATCAGACCGTTGTCCTGAATGGCCGGACGAATGGTCTTGAAGGTGTCGCCGTCGCTGCGCTTGCCTGTGATGACGTAACCATCAACGGCAACCTTCTCAACCTTGCCATCCTTGACCTGCTGGATGAACTCGGAATAGTTGAGGGTCTGCGGCTCGTTCGGGCTGGAGAAGTTGTTCATCACCGTCACAAGGACAGCCGCGATGATCAACCACAGGATCAAATTCTTTGCCATATCGTTCAATTAGCTACCCTCTGAAGCAAGCTCCACGCAGGAGCGTGCCTCGCATGATATTCACCGGCCTAACTTACTACAGAACCTACAGATGTGGCAGGCGCCGTCTGTAACCCTTTGTGAAACTTTGACTACAGCATGTTCGTTTATGCTTCAACCGCAGGGCCATTTGAAAAAAACTATCGGCCTGTCTCAATTGCGCTCAATGCTTTCCGAGCCTTCAATGCCGCGAAAGCCCCGACCCAACAAGTACTGCTCGCGAGAGCGGTCACGAGATGACTCCGGCTTGCGCATCTGGACTTTGTCGAACAGCTTGCGGATGTCCTTGTGGTACTTGTCGAAGCCTTCACCCTGGAAGACCTTGATCAAAAAATCACCACCCGGCCGCAAAACCCGCCCTGCGAGATCCAGTGCCAACTCGCAAAGGAACATGGCGCGAGGCATGTCGACAGCACTCAATCCACTCATATTGGGGGCCATATCGGAAATCACAAGGTCTACCTGCGTTTTACCGACAGCCTCCAGGATCTGGGCGAGCACGGCGTCCTCGGTGAAGTCGCCCTGAATAAAGGTCACATCGGGGATGCTGTCCATCTCCAGAATGTCGGAAGCAATCAGGCGACCTTGACCGCCAATCAGACGACTGGTCACTTGCGACCACCCGCCCGGCGCGGCGCCGAGGTCGATCACGGTCATCCCAGGCCGGATGATCTTGTCCTTTTCCTGGATCTCCAGAAGCTTGTAGCTGGCGCGAGAACGATAGCCGTCCTTCTGCGCCATTTTGACGTATTTGTCGTCGAAGTGTTCTTTGAGCCAGTTATGGCTTGTCTTGGAACGGGCCACGGGGCACCTCAAAAATAAACGAGTCGTGATTAACTGGGCGGTCCCGGACTCGCTCGGGTAAACTGGCCGCCGCTTTTTACAAGATCAGACGCAGGGGTCAGATTATGCCGCTCACTCAGGAGCAGAAGAAACAGTACAAATCCATTGGCCACCATCTGAAACCGGTATTGACTGTGGCCGACAATGGTTTGACTGAAGGTGTGTTAGCAGAGCTTGAACGCGCATTGGGCGATCACGAGCTGATTAAAATCAAACTCAACATCCTCGAACGCGAAAGCCGTCTTCAGGTCATTGCAGAACTGTGCAAGGCTGGTAAAGCGGATCTCGTACAGGTCATCGGCAAGATGGCACTGATTTATCGCAAGAATCCAAAGGTAAACAAGCTGCTGTCGAACGTCCACCGCGCCGTTTGATGTAACAAAGCCAGGGCCGCGCTAGCGCGCCCTGCTGCTTCTTCCCGGCACTGGTTGCAAGACCAGCAGCAAGCCAGACAAGCCCAACACCAGATAACTCACCAACTGCAGATGCAACGCATCGGGCAGCCAGTTACGCAATCCGAAATAACTGGTTGAGGCCAACAACGCGATCAGCAAAAGCTGGCCACGCAGGTCAAGCCACCCACTCGAAACACCTTCCGCACTAATCAGAACCGCCACCTGAAGCATCGCGCACACTGCCGCGAAACCCACCAGCACTGCTCCGGAAAAATTGGCGAACTCATGAATCAATAACGGCGCCAGACCGGTCTGGTCCAGCACCGTCAATAGAGCCAGGTGCAACAACACCAGGCCGCCCACCCACAATGTCTGGGCGAGCTGCCAGATGATCGCGCCCATTGCGAATGGGCGCCCCAGGTCAAATGTGCCTGACTTCAACAATCTCGTACTCGATAACGCCGCCAGGCGTTTTGACGGCGACGACGTCACCCTCTTCCTTGGCGATCAGGGCACGAGCAATAGGCGAGCCCACTGAAATCTTGCCCTTTTTGATATCGGCCTCATCTTCGCCAACGATCTGATAGGTCACACGATCGTCAGTTTCGACGTTGGCGATTTCCACAGTCGTGCCGAAAATCACCTTGCCGGTGCGCTCGATGGTCGTGACGTCAATGACCACGGCATTCTGCATGCGGCCTTCGATATCGCGGATACGCGCCTCGACCATGCCCTGCTGTTCGCGAGCGGCATGGTATTCGGCGTTTTCCTTGAGGTCGCCCAATTCACGCGCAGTCCCGATATCCGAGCTGAGCTTGGGGCGAACGACCTTGGTGAGATGTGCGTGTTCTTCTTCCAGGGCCTTTGCGCCCTGGACGGTCATTGGATATTTGATCATGCCTTCAACCCTGCATGTAGATCCTGCAAGCGACGCACGGTCTTTTCCGGACCGAACTTGAGCGCTTCGCAGATGGCTTCGCCTGCAGCAATGGTAGTGGTGCAGTAAATCTTGTGCTGCAAGGCATTTCGGCGAATGGAGTAGGAATCAGCGATCGACTGGCGCCCTTCCGTGGTGTTGATGATCAGGGTGACTTCGTCATTCTTGATCATGTCGACCACATGCGGACGGCCTTCGGTCACCTTGTTGACGCGGCGAACTTTCAGGCCCGCTGCCTCGATAAGCTTGGCGGTACCAGCCGTCGCGACGATCTGGAAGCCCAGGCTGATCAGGTCGCGAGCGACACCGGCAACCAATGGCTTGTCGTCGTCACGCACGCTGATGAACGCAGTGCCACCGGTCGGCAGGACTTCGCTGGCGCCCATCTGGGCTTTTGCAAAGGCCTCGCCGAAGGTGTCGCCGACGCCCATCACTTCACCCGTGGACTTCATCTCAGGGCCAAGGATCGGGTCAACGCCCGGGAACTTGGCGAACGGGAATACCGCTTCTTTTACGCTGTAGAAGTTCGGGATGATTTCTTTGGTGAAATTCAGTTCTTTCAGGGTTTTGCCGGCCATCACGCGTGCTGCGATCATCGCCAGGGAAACACCGATGCACTTGGAAACGAACGGCACAGTGCGCGATGCACGCGGGTTCACTTCGATCACGTAGATGTCTTCACCCTGCAACGCCAGCTGCACGTTCATCAAGCCGACAACGCCCAGCTCCAGAGCCATCTTCTTGACCTGCTCGCGCATCTCGTCCTGGATATGCCCAGGCAGCGAGTAAGGCGGCAGCGAACATGCCGAGTCACCGGAGTGAACGCCGGCCTGCTCGATGTGCTGCATGATTGCGCCGATGACAACGTCGGTGCCGTCGCAGACCGCATCGACGTCCATTTCGATGGCGCAGTTCAGGAAGTGGTCGAGCAGCACCGGGCTGTCGTTGGACACCTTTACTGCATCACGCAGGTAGCGCTTGAGTTCATCTTCTTCGTAGACGATCTCCATCGCCCGGCCGCCCAACACGTAGGAAGGACGCACCACGAGCGGGTAACCAATCTTGCCTGCTGCACGAATCGCTTCGTCTTCGCTGCGTACGGTCGCGTTTGGCGGCTGACGCAGGTTCAGGCGCTCAACCATTTGCTGGAAGCGCTCACGGTCTTCTGCACGGTCGATAGCGTCAGGGCTGGTGCCGATGATCGGTACGCCGGCTTCTTCAAGGGCACGCGCCAGCTTCAGCGGGGTTTGCCCGCCGTACTGGACGATTACGCCTTTAGGCTTCTCGACGCGGACGATTTCCAGCACGTCTTCCAGGGTCACCGGCTCGAAGTACAGGCGATCCGATGTGTCGTAATCGGTGGACACGGTTTCCGGGTTGCAGTTGACCATGATGGTCTCGTACCCGTCTTCGCGCAGGGCGAGTGCCGCGTGCACACAGCAATAGTCGAACTCGATACCCTGGCCGATACGGTTAGGACCGCCGCCCAGGATCATGATCTTGTCGCGAGTCGTCGGATTGGCTTCGCACTCTTCCTCGTAGGTCGAATACATGTAGGCCGTATCGGTGGAGAACTCGGCGGCGCAGGTATCAACGCGCTTGTAGACCGGGTACACCTCAAGCTTGTGACGATGGCGACGCAGGTTTTTCTCGGTGACGCCCAGCAGTTTGGCCAGGCGCGCATCGGAGAAGCCCTTGCGCTTGAGGCGATACATCAGGTCGCGGTCGATAGTCGCCAGACCGAGGGTCTTGATCTTCTCTTCGTCCTTGATCAGGTCTTCGATCTGCACCAGGAACCACGGATCGATCATGTTCATGGCGAAGATTTCTTCGACAGTCATGCCGGCACGGAACGCATCCGCGACGTACCAGATTCGCTCGGCGCCCGGCACAGTCAGTTCGCGCTTGAGCACGCCCATGCTTTCCGGGTTGCTCAGATCCAGTTTCGGATCCAGACCGCTAACGCCGACTTCAAGGCCGCGCAGGGCTTTCTGCAGGGATTCCTGGAAAGTCCGGCCGATGGCCATGACTTCGCCAACCGACTTCATCTGAGTGGTCAGGCGTGCATCGGCTTTCGGGAATTTCTCGAAGGCAAAGCGCGGCAGCTTGGTAACCACGTAGTCGATGGATGGCTCGAAGGACGCCGGAGTCTTGCCGCCGGTGATTTCGTTTTGCAGCTCGTCGAGGGTGTAGCCGATGGCCAGCTTGGCTGCGACGCGAGCGATAGGGAAACCTGTCGCTTTCGAAGCCAGTGCCGAGGAACGCGATACACGCGGGTTCATCTCGATCACGACCATGCGGCCAGTGTCCGGGCAAATGCCAAACTGGACGTTGGAGCCGCCGGTTTCAACGCCGATCTCACGCAGTACCGCCAGCGAGGCGTTACGCATGATCTGGTATTCCTTGTCGGTCAGCGTCTGGGCTGGCGCAACAGTGATGGAGTCGCCGGTGTGGACCCCCATCGGATCGAAGTTCTCGATGGAGCAGACGATGATGCAATTGTCCTTTTTGTCGCGGACCACTTCCATCTCGTATTCTTTCCAGCCGATCAGCGATTCGTCGATCAGCAGCTCTTTGGTCGGCGACAGGTCCAGACCACGGGTGCAGATTTCTTCGAACTCTTCACGGTTGTAAGCGATGCCGCCGCCAGTGCCGCCCATGGTGAACGACGGACGGATGATGCACGGGAAGCCGAGCTTTTCCAGAACCGCGTAGGACTCTTCCATGGTGTGGGCAATGCCCGAACGCGGGCAGTCCAGACCGATGGACTTCATGGCCTTGTCGAAACGCGAACGGTCTTCTGCCTTGTCGATGGTGTCGGCATTGGCACCGATCATCTCAACGTTGTACTTCTCCAGAACGCCTTCGCGCTCCAGATCCAGTGCGCAGTTCAGTGCGGTCTGGCCGCCCATGGTTGGCAGCAGCGCGTCCGGGCGTTCTTTTTCGATGATCTTGGCAACGGTCTGCCATTTGATCGGCTCGATGTACGTTGCGTCGGCCATCGACGGATCGGTCATGATCGTCGCAGGGTTGGAGTTCACCAGGATGACGCGGTAACCCTCCTCGCGCAGGGCTTTGCAGGCCTGGGCGCCGGAGTAGTCGAATTCACAGGCCTGGCCGATCACGATGGGGCCGGCGCCAAGAATCAGGATGCTTTTAATGTCTGTACGTTTTGGCATGGGTTGTCACTCGAATACGTAGGTCTGCTTCTCTGCGATGGCTGGGCGGCCATTTGCCGGACGACATGTCGTTCGGGGCCTGCCCAGTCACCTGCGCGTTACATTCTCAAGGCAACCGGTCAGCGTCGCTTGGCCATCGCTTCAATGAAGCGATCAAACAGTGGCGCAACGTCGGTCGGACCCGGGCTTGCTTCCGGGTGACCCTGGAAGCTGAAGGCGTCCTTGTCGGTGCGTTCGATGCCTTGCAGGCTGCCGTCGAACAACGACTTGTGAATTGCGCGAAGGTTGCTCGGCAGGGTCGCTTCGTCCACCGCAAAACCGTGGTTCTGGCTGGTGATCATGACAACGCCGGTATCCAGATCCTGAACCGGGTGGTTCGCACCATGGTGACCTAGGGCCATCTTGATGGTCTTCGCGCCAGACGCCAGTGCCAGCAATTGGTGCCCCAGGCAGATGCCGAACACCGGAATGTCGGTTTCCAGCACATCCTTGATCGCCTGAATGGCGTAGTCGCATGGCTCTGGATCGCCAGGACCGTTGGACAGGAACACGCCATCCGGATTCATCGCCAACACATCGCTGGCCGGAGTTTGCGCGGGCACAACAGTAACCCGGCAACCGCGCTCGACCAGCATGCGCAGAATGTTCAGCTTGACGCCGTAATCGTAGGCCACGACGTGGTACTTCAAGTCGCTGGCGGCAATTTCAGGGCTGCTGTCGGTCTTCAAGGACCAGACGCTGGTGCGCCACTCGTAGCTTTCCTTGACGCTGACGACTTTCGCCAGGTCCATGCCCTTGAGGCCAGGGAAGCCGCGGGCAGCTGCGATGGCCGCTTCGTCGGAGATGTTGTCGCCGGCCAGGATGCAGCCGTTCTGTGCGCCTTTCTCACGCAGGATGCGGGTCAGGCGGCGAGTATCGATACCTGCGATGGCAACGACGCCGTTGGCTTTGAGGTAGTCGCCAAGGGACATCTTGTTGCGCCAGTTGCTGGCTACCAGCGGCAGGTCACGAATGACCAGGCCAGCGGACCAGACGCGGTCCGATTCGGCGTCTTCCGGCGTGGTGCCGGTGTTGCCGATATGCGGATACGTCAGCGTGACGATTTGTTGGGCATAGGAAGGATCGGTAAGGATTTCCTGATAGCCGGTCATGGCAGTGTTAAACACTACCTCACCAACGGTTTGACCGTCGGCTCCAATGGCTTCGCCGCGAAAAATGCTGCCATCAGCAAGGGCGAGTATGGCTGGCTTAGTCAAGAAGACCTCCCGTAAGTAAAGCCTGAAAGGGCGTTCGCAGGTTGCAAAAAAGCGGAATGACGTATAGACACGTCACCCCGCTTTCTTATCGAATCATCTGCGCGCTTTTAGTGGACACACTAAAGCTGTAGCTTACAGAAAAGCCCTGTTTTGGTCTACCGGCAATGAGGCGAAAAGACGGGGGAATGCGACAGAAGTTCAATCGGCGGGGGTAAAACAGGGTCAAAACTCACGTTTATGGTGAATTTTGACCCTCAATTGCGTGATCAGAACGATCAACGCAGATCCAGCACGTCCTGCATGTCGTACAAACCAGGCTCGCGCCCCTCAAGCCACAGAGCAGCTCGAACAGCGCCTTTGGCGAAGGTCATGCGACTCGATGCCTTATGGGTAATCTCGACGCGCTCACCATCGGCAGCGAACAGCACGGTGTGATCACCGACTATA
Organism: Pseudomonas sp. DSP3-2-3; assembly: GCF_049898225.1. Taxonomy (NCBI): domain Bacteria; kingdom Pseudomonadati; phylum Pseudomonadota; class Gammaproteobacteria; order Pseudomonadales; family Pseudomonadaceae; genus Pseudomonas; species Pseudomonas sp. DSP3-2-3. The sequence goes on from NZ_JAFCXH010000027.1 coordinate 62,357, forward strand.
TCGCCAGCGCGAATGGTCGCGAAACCGATGCTTTGCCGATCACGCGCACCGGTCTGCCCTTCACGCCCGTAGACCGCGACCTTTTCCAGATCACGACCCAAGGCATTGGCGACCACTTCACCCATGCGCAGCGCCGTACCAGACGGTGCATCGACCTTGTGCCGGTGATGCGCTTCGGTGATTTCGATATCCACATCATCGCCCAGCACGCGAGCAGCGGTATCGAGCAGTTTCAGGCACAGGTTCACACCCACGCTGAAATTGGCGGCGAACACGATCGGGATATCCTTGCCCGCCTCAGCCAGACGCTGCTTCTCTTCAACGCTGAAGCCCGTGGTGCCGATGATCATGGCTTTGCCAGCCTTGCGGCAGAACGCCAGGTTTTTCAGCGTCACGGACGGGTGCGTGAAATCGATCAATACGTCGAACTCATCGACGACCTTGGCCAAATCACCCGACAACGGCACACCAATCCGACCCAATGCAGCCAGCTCGCCAGCATCAGCACCTACCAGCGTGCTGTCGGGACGATCGATCGCCGCCGTCAAACCGGCACCCGGCGCCTGCTGAACGGCTTCGATCAGAATTTTGCCCATGCGCCCAGCGGCGCCCATCACTGCTATACGTCGCATGCCTTGCTCCCGTTAAAAGCGCTTACAAATCGCCGAAGAAACGTTTCACACCGTCGAACCAACCGGTGGCTTTCGGCGAATGCGAGCTGTCACCTTCCAGCGTTGCACGGAACTCTTCGAGCAATTCGCGCTGACGACGACCCAGATTGACCGGAGTTTCCACAGCGACACGGCACATCAAGTCGCCAGCACCGCCGCCACGTACCGGAGCCACGCCCTTGCCACGCAGGCGGAACTGCTTGCCGGTTTGCGTACCTTCGGGAATCTTCAGCTTGACCCGACCATCCAGCGTCGGCACTTCCAGCTCACCGCCCAGTGCAGCATCGGTGAAGCTGATCGGCACTTCGCAATACAGATGCTTGCCATCACGCTGGAATATCGCGTGCTCGCGCACGTTGATCACGACGTACAGATCGCCGGTCGGACCGCCTTGAGCACCTGCTTCACCTTCGCCAGACAGACGAATGCGATCACCGGTATCAACGCCAGGCGGCACTTTCACGGACAGGGTCTTGTATTCCTCGACACGGCCTTCGCCATGACAGGAATCGCACGGATCGGAAATGACCTTGCCATGACCATGGCAGCGCGGGCAGGTCTGCTGCACGGAGAAGAACCCCTGCTGCATGCGCACCTGACCAATACCGCCGCACGTCGGGCAAGTCACCGGCGAGGAGCCTTTCTTCGCGCCCGAACCGTCGCACGGCTTGCAGTTGACCAGTGTTGGCACACGGATATTCACCGTGGTGCCACGCACCGCTTCTTCGAGGTTCAGTTCGAGGGTGTAACGCAGGTCGCTGCCGCGCTGAGCGCCGCCACGTCCGCCACCGCCGCCACGACCACCGCCGAAGAAGTCGCTGAATACATCGCCGAATATATCGGAGAAATTCGCACCGCCCGCGCCGCCGCCGAAACCGCCGCCACCCATGCTTGGGTCAACGCCGGCATGACCGTATTGATCGTAGGACGCGCGCTTGCTTGCATCGGACAGCACTTCATAGGCCTCGTTGGCCTCTTTGAACATGTCTTCCGACGCTTTGTCGTCAGGATTGCGATCCGGGTGATGCTTCATCGCCAGACGACGATAAGCCTTTTTCAGATCCGCTTCGCTGGAGCCTCGCTCCACCCCCAATACTTCGTAATAGTCACGCTTTGCCATAATTCTTCCGCACTCTTGAGGACGTTCGGCAAAACCCTCCTGAGCTTCGCCAAACTCGTTGAGCCCCATACAGGCCCGGACCCAACTCACGTCAATTCAACGATCCTGGTCTTCGTTCAACAGCCAGTCACCTGACCGAGAAAGCGGCAGAACAAGCCACCATGCAGGAGCATCGCGACCTTGCCACAAGGCTCGCGCAGTCGAGCCGCAAGCCATCAAAAAATTCGTCTATGCCAGACACGCCAACGCGGGAGCAAGCTCCCGCGCGGCGACATCCTACCAGTGACCACTCGCAAGCGGTCAACTGGCGTTCAAGTGAGCCTGCGCTTACTTGTGGTCTTTTACTTCTTCAAACTCTGCATCAACAACGTCGTCAGCAGGCTTGCCTTCTTCCTTCGCAGCCTGTGCACCGGCTTCCGGCTGCTCAGCCTGATCGGCGTACATTTTCTGCGCAACCGGAGCGGAGACCTTGGACAGCTCTTCGACCTTGGCGTCGATGACCGACTTGTCGTCGCCCTTGATGGCAGCTTCCAGAGCAACCAGCGCAGCTTCGATCGCAGTTTTTTCTTCTGCGGTCACTTTCTCGCCAGCGTCAGAGATCATCTTGCGGGTCGAGTGAACCAAGGCATCACCCTGGTTACGCGCGGCTGCCAGCTCTTCGAACTTGCGGTCTTCTTCAGCGTTGACTTCAGCATCACGAACCATCTGCTGAATTTCTTCTTCGGACAGACCGGAGTTGGCCTTGATCACGATGGACTGAGTCTTGCCAGTCGCCTTGTCTTTGGCGCCTACGTGCAGAATGCCGTTGGCATCGATATCGAAAGTCACTTCGATCTGCGGAACGCCGCGTGGCGCTGGTGGAATCTCGGCCAGGTCGAACTTGCCCAGGGACTTGTTCTGAGCGGCTTGCTTACGCTCGCCCTGCAGCACGTGAATGGTCACTGCGCCCTGGTTGTCATCGGCAGTCGAGAACACCTGGGATTTCTTGGTAGGAATCGTGGTGTTTTTCTCGATCAGCGCGGTCATCACGCCACCCATGGTTTCGATACCCAGAGTCAGCGGGCTGACGTCCAGCAGCAGGACGTCTTTGACGTCGCCAGCCAGTACCGCACCCTGGATAGCAGCGCCCATGGCAACAGCTTCGTCCGGGTTGACGTCTTTACGTGCTTCTTTGCCGAAGAACTCGGTAACCAGCTTCTGAACCAGCGGCATACGAGTCTGACCACCGACCAGAATCACGTCGTTGATCGCGTTGATTTCGATACCGGCATCTTTCAAGGCAATGCGGCAAGGCTCGATGGTGCGCTGAACCAGGTCTTCAACCAGCGATTCCAGCTTCGAACGGGAGATCTTCACGTTCAAGTGCTTGGGACCGGTCGCATCTGCAGTGATGTACGGCAGGTTGACGTCAGTCTGCATGCTCGAAGACAGCTCGATCTTGGCTTTTTCAGCAGCTTCTTTCAGGCGCTGCATCGCCAGCGGGTCGCCCTTGAGGTTCATGCCGCTTTCTTTCTTGAACTCATCGACGAGGTAGTCGATCAAGCGAATGTCGAAGTCTTCACCACCGAGGAACGTGTCACCGTTGGTTGCCAGAACTTCGAACTGATGCTCGCCATCGACTTCAGCGATTTCAATAACCGAAACGTCGAAAGTACCGCCACCCAGGTCATAAACGATGACAGTGTGGTCGCCTTTCGCCTTGTCCATGCCGTAGGCCAGAGCGGCTGCGGTGGGTTCGTTGATGATGCGTTTAACGTCCAGGCCCGCGATACGGCCAGCATCCTTGGTCGCTTGACGCTGGCTGTCGTTGAAGTAAGCCGGAACGGTGATGACCGCTTCAGTCACAGCTTCGCCGAGGTAGTCTTCGGCGGTTTTTTTCATCTTTTTCAGGATTTCAGCGGAAATCTGCGGCGGAGCCATTTTCTGGCCGTTGACTTCGACCCATGCGTCGCCGTTGTCAGCCTTGACGATCTTGTAAGGGACCATCTGAATGTCTTTCTGAACCACTTCTTCGTCGAAACGACGACCGATCAGACGCTTCACCGCGTACAGGGTGTTGTGCGGATTGGTCACTGCCTGACGCTTGGCCGACTGACCGACGAGGATTTCGCCGTCGTTGGCATAAGCAATGATCGAAGGCGTGGTACGAGTACCTTCGGCGTTCTCGATAACCTTGACGTTACCGTTTTCCAGAATGGAGACGCAGGAGTTGGTGGTCCCCAGGTCGATACCGATAATTCTGCCCATCTTTTGACTCTCCCGAAACTTGGATTTGGTTGCCGCAACTGCGTTTACAAATTGCGGTAGCTCTTAAACGCTTGGCCTATAAATGGGGGCCAGACAGCTGATTTCAAGCCTGCTCGTCAATTGACGGCTGAACAGGCGACGGTGCCTTGCTGACCACGACCATGGCCGGGCGCAACAGACGACCATTAAGCTGATAACCCTTCTGAAACACCTTCAAAACGCTGTTTGGTTCAACATCCGCGCTTTCCTGCATGGCCATTGCCTGATGGTGCTCGGCATTGAATGGCTGGCCGTGCGGCTCGATAGCTTCGAGCTGATAACGCTTGAGCGTGTCGTGAAACATCTTCAACGTCAGCTCGATACCTTCACGCATCGGACGAATGCTTTCGTCGTTCGCATCGGACAGTTCAAGGCCACGCTCAAGGCTGTCGACGATAGGCAGCAAATCGCCAGCGAATTTTTCGAGAGCGAATTTGTGGGCCTTTTCGACATCCTGTTCTGCACGGCGGCGGACATTCTGCAAATCCGCAGCCACTCGCAGGGACTGGTCCTGTGCCGCAGCCAACTGCTCTTCAAGCACTTGCACACGAGTTACCAATTCTTCACCGGAAGCTGCATCGGCAGCCTGGTCCTGGGTCTGCGCATCCAGATTCTGTTCGTCAGCCATAGATTTCTCCTTTCAAAAACGTCCGCGAGCTCAACTCGCGCTTCTGTCCCCCTATATGGGAGCGGATTTTTCAGCTTCAAGGGCTAGTGATGCGAGATCGAGCAATACCCTTACGAAATTTCTGACATAGCCCAAGTCCTTATGGCGCTTGAAAAAATGTCCTGACGGGCTAAAAAAATCTGTGCGACAACTGAATCAGGCAAAAAAACGCCGTTGTCACCAGCAAATAAAACACTGTATAAATAACCAGACAAATCGCCTGGGAGCCACTCCATGCTGGTGCACCTTTCCGTACACAACTACGCCATCGTTGAACATCTCGATCTCGAGCTGGACCGAGGCATGAGCGTAATCACCGGCGAAACCGGTGCTGGCAAATCGATCATGCTTGATGCGCTGGGTCTGACCCTCGGGGATCGCGCCGACAGCGGAGTCGTTCGTCCCGGCGCGGACAAGGCCGACATCCTGGCCACTTTCGATCTGGCCGACATTCCCGAGGCCAGCGTATGGCTGCAGGAGCGCGACCTCGACAATGACGGCCCGTGCATCCTGCGTCGGGTCATCACTGCCGAAGGGCGCTCGCGGTCCTACATCAACGGCACGCCGTGTCCGCAAGGTGACTTGAAAGCCCTTGGCGAGCTGCTGATTGATATCCACAGCCAACACGAGCATCAGTCCCTGCTCAAAGCAGACACCCATCGCCGTTTGCTGGACGAATACGCTGGCGCGACTGATCTGGCACGCCAGGTTCAACTCGCCGCACAACGCTGGCGGCAAACGCGTCAGGAGCTTGACCGACTGTCGAACTCCGGCGACGAACAACGCTCGCGTCACCAGTTGCTGAGCTACCAGCTTGAAGAGCTGGAAAGCCTGAGCCTGGGCGAAAACGAGCTGGAACAACTGGAGCAGGAACACAAGAACCTGACCAACGCCGAAAGCCTGCTGAGCATTTGTCGGCAAGTGGTCGAGCAATGCAGCGAAAATGATTCCGGCAACGTGCTCAATGCGCTGACGGCCAGCCTGCATCGCCTGAGCAGCGTCAACGACTCGCCCACTGCGTTGAGTGAAGCCACCAATCTGCTGTCCAGCGCACAGATTCAGGTTGAAGAAGCCGTCGGCGAACTCAACCGCTTTCTGGACCACTTCGATGCTGATCCTGCACGCCTGCAACAATTGGAAGAGCGGCTCGACGCTATCTACACCCTGGCGCGCAAACACAGAATCCAACCCACTGAAGTCGCCACGCTTCAACAGAAGCTGCTCGATGAAATCGAAACGCTGAACGCCAATGACGAAGCCATCGAACGCCTGGAGCATGAGCTGGCGGCCTTTGCGCGACATTATAAAGAGAGGGCCAGAGAGCTAAGTGACCTGCGGCATCGTTCGGCGCCGACCCTGGCGCATGCGGTCGAGCAGGAAATCCAGCGACTCGGCATGCCCGGCGGGCGCTTCAGTATCGAACTGCGCGTCAACTCCGAAAAAGAATTGCTTCCTAATGGACTGGAGCTGGTGGAATTCCTGGTCAGCGCCAACCCGGGTCAACCGCTCAAAGCTTTGGCCAAAGTAGCTTCGGGTGGCGAACTGTCACGCATCAGTCTGGCGATTCAGGTAATCACGGCACAAACATCGCGCGTACCGACGCTGGTATTCGATGAAGTTGACGTGGGCATTGGCGGACCGACGGCCGAGATTGTCGGCCAACTGTTGCGACGCCTGGGTGATCGCGGCCAGGTCATGACCGTGACGCACTTGCCGCAAGTCGCAGCGCAAGGCCATCAGCATCTGTTCGTGCATAAGGTCCGCGACAGTGATGTCACGCGAACCGCTGTATCGAAGCTCAGCAAAACCGAGCGCATCGAAGAAGTTGCACGCATGCTGGGCGGTATCGACTTGACCAAAGAGTCGCTGGCGCATGCGAAGAAGATGGTGGTGACAGCTAAAAGCTAACGGGATCTTGCCCCTGGCCGGATTCCGTGGGACTGGCTTCTGTGGGACCGGCTTCTGTGGGACCGGCTTCAGCCGGGAAAGCTTTCTTCCGGCCCAAAAAAATGCAGCGCATGCTCCGCCGTCTTCCCGGCTAAAGCCGGTCCCACTCAAATTCCTGGGAAATCAGTCCGCCAAAACGCACAAAGGCGACCCTAAGGTCGCCTTTGCTGCTGCATCAAAAAAGGTTTACACCTTTTTCTTGCGCACGTAGAGCACCAAGTTGTGATCCACCAACTCGTAACCGTGCTTCTCGACAATCGCCTTTTGAAGCTTCTCGATTTCTTCTTCGAAGAACTCGATGACTTCGCCGGATTCCACGTTGACCATATGGTCATGGTGGCCGCCGTCAGCCAATTCGAATACTGCATGGCCGCCGTCGAAATTGTGGCGAACCACTAATCCGGCAGCTTCGAATTGCGTCAGTACACGGTAAACCGTGGCCAGACCGACGTCCTCGCTAGCCTCCATGAGAGCCTTGTAAACATCCTCGGCGCTCATGTGACGCTGCTCGGCGGAATCGAGCATCTGTAGAATTTTGACCCGTGGCAGGGTCACCTTTAGTCCGGCTTTTCGTAGTTCGCTATTTTCAACCATGGTCAGCTTTCTCACAGACGCTGCTTCGCAGCTTCTCTTAATGCAGGTATGATCGGGGTTTACGTTGTCCCAGCCAAGATAGTGGAAGTCGCCCACCGATGCAAAACACCAAGCTCCTGCTAACCAGTTTCACCCTTGTGGGACTGCTCGCACTCGCCGGTTGTTCATTCCCCGGGGTTTACAAAATCGACATCCAACAGGGCAATGTCGTCACGCAAGACATGATAGACCAGTTACGGCCCGGAATGACCCGACGGCAAGTACGGTTTATCATGGGCAACCCTTTGCTGACTGACACATTCCATGCGGATCGCTGGGATTACCTGTACAGCCTGCAGCCTGGAGGTGGTGAACGCCAGCAAGAGCGCGTCAGCGTTATCTTCAATGGCAATGACCAGCTCGTCAGCCTGTCCGGCGACTTCATGCCTGGCGTAAGCCGTGATGAAGCCATTCTGGGCCGCGATAGCGGCACTACGGCCCCGGCAGGCAATGTCGAGCAGCCGAAAGCCGAAGAACCGGCCAAGCCTGGTTCGCTGCTTGAGCAGATCCAGCAGGATGTGGATAAAGTCGAAACCGTACCGGTGCCGACCCAGGAACCTCTGGAAACATCGCCGCAGTAATCTTTATCGCTGCGACAACAAAAAGCCCGGCGTGCCGGGCTTTTTAGTCACTGCGGATCGGTAAATCGCTAATTTTGTTCTCGGTCCTGACGCGCCTTGGCCGCTTTAGCCGCACGTAACCGTCGCACTTCTTTCGGATCGGCCAGCAGCGGGCGGTAGATTTCGATCCGCTCGCCCTCTTTCAGCGTCCGCAATTCAGCATTCGCCACCACCTTTCCGAAAATACCTACAGCACATTGCGCCAAATCCAGCTCTGGAAACGCCGTTCCGATGTGGGACAAGAGCAGCGCCTTGCGCACCGTGGTGCCCGCAGGCACTTTGACGCTAAGCATCAGTTGCCGGTCGACAGCGGCGTAAACCACTTCGACCGTAATGCCGGCCTCAGCCATGCAGTTCTTTCGCCCGCTGGCAGAACGCATCAACCAGAGTGTTGGCAGCCTGGTTGAACAATGGCCCAAGGGTGGCGCGAACGATGGGACCGGCATAGTCGAACGACAGATCCAGGCTGATCTTGCAGGCTTTTTCGCCCAGCGCCTTGAATGTCCAGACGCCGTGCAGCTGATTGAACGGCCCTTCGACCAGATCCATCACTATCGACTGCCCCGGTACGAGCGTGTTTTGCGTTACAAAATGTTGACTGAGCCCGCCTTTGGCGATTTCCAGACTGGCACGCATGTGCTCGTCGCTTGCCTCCAGCACCTTCGCCGAAGAACACCACGGCAGGAACTCGGAGTAGCGGGCTACGTCGTTGACCAGGTCGTACAGAGCTTGAGCCGGATAAGGCAAAAGAGCGGAGCGTTGAATATGCGTAGTCATGTCAGCGTCACTTCCAAAGCTGAGCGGCAAACACAACAAGAATGCCGAACGGCGCCACATAGCGCATCAAAAAGAACGTCAAGGCGAAGAGCATCGGGCTGCGAATCGACAATTCGTCACGCACTGCCTCGCGGCCCATCACCCAACCTGCGAATACCACGAAACACAAACCACCCAGCGGCAACATGATCCGCGAAGTGAAGAAATCGATGACGCCGAAAAAATCCAGACCTCCGGCTGCGCCCCATTGATAGAGATGGAACGCGCCACCATCGTTCACGAAAAATTTGGCCTGCTGCCAGATGTTGAACGAGAACACGGTCCCCAGCCCCACGAACCAGCAGCTGAATGCCAACCAGAACGTGACCCAGGCGCGGCGGATTTTAGTCCGCTCCACCAGATAGGCAACCATTGGCTCAAGCAGGGAAATCGCCGAACTCCAGGCCGCTACCGCCACCAGGATGAAGAACACTACGCCCATCAGCTGACCGAAGGCTACGTTGCCAAAGGCAAACGGCAAGGTCACGAACATCAGGCCGGGGCCCTCGCTCGGGTTCAGGCCAGCAGCAAAAACAATCGGAAACAACGCCAGCCCGGCCAGCAGCGACACGAAGGTGTCGAGCAAGGCGACGCCAACGATGGTCCCGGAAATCGACGAATTCTTTGGCATATAAGCGCCGTAGATCATGATCGAACCGACGCCGACGCTCAGGGAAAAGAACGCGTGGCCCATGGCAGGCAGTAACCCGTCGAGCAGCCTGGACGGATTGAAGTCGAACATGAAATGCACGCCTTCCATGAAATGCCCGGTGGTCAGGCTGTAACCCAGCAGAATAACCATCAGGATGAACAACAGCGGCATCATGATCCGCAGACTGCGCTCAAGTCCGGCGACCACCCCCCTGGCGATAACCACCGCCGAGAGCAGCATGAACATTGTGTGCCACAGCACCAGACGCCACGGATCGGCGATGACGTTGCCAAAATAAGCGCCGACCTGATCCGCCGTAACGCCCTGGAAATCCCCGCGGCCCATGTCGATGATGTAATCCAGCGACCAGCCGCCCACGACGCTATAAAAAGACAAGATCAGCAGTGCGGTGATCATTCCGGCAAAAGCGCCCCAGGACCAGCGTGCCGAATGCCCGGCCTCGATCGCCAACACCTTCAAGGCGTTGGCCGGACTCAGGCGCGAGCGACGGCCAATGAGGGTTTCGGCCAACATCACTGGCACACCGATTAGCGCGATACAGGCCAGGAACACCAGCACGAATGCACCGCCGCCATAGACGCCGACCATGTAGGGAAATTTCCAGATACTGCCCAGACCCACCGCAGAACCGGTCGCTGCCAGAATGAACACCCAGCGGCTTGCCCAGCCGCCATGGACCGAAACCTTGTCCGTCGACATCGTAGACACGTCCAACCAAAAAAGAGAGGCATTGTCCGGGATTCAATCAACCTGCTCAAGCACGCAGCTTCCCCATAGCCGATATCGAAGCGAGTCCCTATAATGCGTCGCCTATGGCTAAGCTCAAGAAACATCCCACAGGGACCATCGCGCAAAATAAAAAGGCGCGTCACGATTACTTCATCGAACACAAGTTCGAGGCCGGTCTGGTCCTGGCTGGCTGGGAAGTAAAAAGCCTGCGTGCCAACAAGGTACAGCTGGTCGACAGTTATGTGCTGCTCAAAGATGGCGAGGCGTGGCTGATGGGTAGCCATATCTCACCGTTGACGACCGCAAGCACGCACGTCATCGCTGACCCGACACGCACCCGTAAACTCCTTCTGAACCAGCGTGAGCTTGAAAAGCTCATCACCTCGGTGCAGCAGAAAGGCTATGCCTGCGTGGCCCTTTCCATTTACTGGAAAGCGCATTTGATCAAGTGCGAAATCGCCCTGGGCAAAGGCAAGAAGGAATACGACAAGCGCCACACCGAGCGGGAACGCGACTCCGATCGCGAACTGCAACGGGCCGTGCGTACCAAAGGCAAGGATGATTAGGTTGCCCACCTTGTAGGAGCGAACCTGTTCGCGAAGCAGTATTCCTGATCACGCAGGACCGACGCCTCGCCAACAAGTTGGCTCCCACAAGTTCACATTCCATTCCGCCGCTCAGCCCGAGCGGTGCGCTGTACCTGCTGACGCACTTCTTCCAACACCTCCTGCACATACAGCAAATGCCGGCTGGATACTTCCCGCGCGTCTTCACCACGGCCTTCGATGATCGCCAGATACAGCTCGCGATGCTGACTGATCAGCATGTCGCGGGTTTCCGTGCGCTGTTCGTACATTCCGCCGATATTGATCAAGACGTTGCGCTTGAGCAGATCGAACAACCCGCGAATCGTATGCAGCAACACGGCGTTGTGGCTAGCTTCGGCAATCGCCAGGTGAAAACTGGCATCGGCCGCGCTTTCTTCAACACGACTGACTTCGCCTTCTCTTGAGTAGCAATCCTGAAGCGCTTCGAACGCCATGCGCAGGCGTTCGCGATCCACATCGGTGGCACGAATCGCGGCGTAATACGCACAGGACGCTTCAAGGGTGTGGCGGAACTCCAGCAAATCGCGCTGGGCATCCGGGCTGCTTTCCAGCAGATGCAACAACGGATCACTGAAGGTCGACCCCAGATTTTCCACCACATAATTGCCGCCGCCCTGGCGACTGATCAACAGTCCCTTGGCCGTAAGTTTCTGGATCGCCTCGCGCAGTGATGGCCGAGACACACCAAACTGCTCGGCAAGCGCACGCTCGGCGGGCAGACGCCCACCGGATTTCAGCGTGCCTTCAAGAATCATTCTTTCCAGCTGCTCGACAATATCGTCGGACAAACGGCGCTGACGCACCTGATCAAAGCCCATAAATCCTCGCTTCACATCCCCGAACACGTGTCGGGGCCGCCTATTCTGGCTGATTACCGTTGGCTCGACACCTGCCAGATGCTGCTGGAATAACCCCATCAGTGCGGCTTTTCCAGCCGTACCCGACCAAAGTCGTAGCACGGCAAATTGACACACCACGGCCAAGGCTTTTACCCTAGCGCTAAGTCATTGTAAATTGGTATTACCAATTAGCCAATGCCAGCGTTTGATGGCTAACCTCTTCAGCGCTGCAAGACCTTTCGAACGAAAGGCTTGAGCTGGTGGCCCCTGTGTTTCGTTCGTCACTATCGACAAGACGTCTTGCTGGCATTACGTCGAATCGAAACCGCGCACGCGCACATGGAATACCAGGCCTAACCAAAAATAATTAGGGGCCACCCACATGCAGACCTGGCAACAACTCTATAACCCTCTGGGCAGCCTCGGCCTTTCCGCCGCCGCCGCACTCATCCCAATCGTGTTCTTCTTTCTGGCCCTGGCGGTGTTTCGCCTCAAAGGTCATATCGCAGGCAGTATCACGCTGGCGTTGTCAGTGATTGTGGCGATTTTCGCTTTCCAGATGCCAGCTGACATGGCCCTCGCGGCCGCCGGATATGGCTTCGCTTACGGCTTGTGGCCCATTGCCTGGATCATCGTGGCGGCGGTGTTTCTCTACAAACTGACCGTCAAGAGCGGCCAGTTCGAGATCATCCGCAGCTCGGTCATGTCCATTACCGATGACCAGCGTCTGCAAGTACTGCTGATCGGCTTCTGCTTCGGCGCGTTCCTGGAAGGTGCCGCCGGTTTCGGCGCACCCGTGGCCATTACCGCTGCGCTGCTGGTTGGCCTGGGTCTGAACCCGCTATACGCCGCCGGCCTGTGCCTGATCGCCAACACTGCACCGGTGGCATTCGGCGCGCTGGGCATTCCGATCATCGTTGCTGGTCAGGTTTCCGGGATCGACCCCTTCAAGATCGGCGCCATGGCCGGTCGTCAATTGCCGCTGCTGTCGCTGTTCGTACCGTTCTGGCTGATGTTCATGATGGACGGCGTGCGCGGCGTCAAGGAAACCTGGCCGGCTGCGCTGGTGGCAGGCTTGAGCTTCGCGATCACTCAGTACCTGACGTCCAACTATATCGGCCCTGAACTGCCGGATATCACGTCGGCACTGGTTAGCCTGGTTTCCCTGACCCTGTTCCTCAAGGTCTGGCAGCCTGCGCATGCAGCAGATTCCGAATTTGTGGTCGCCACCGCAGGCGGCGCGGCAATGCTGGGCAATCCGGGCGGTTTCGGTCAGCCACGCACGTCGGTCAAATCCCCGTACACCCTGGGACAAATCCTCAAGGCGTGGTCACCGTTCTTGATCCTCACGGTAATGGTCACCATCTGGACCCTGAAACCGTTCAAGGCCATGTTCGCTGCCGGTGGCGCAATGCAGGCGTGGACCATGAACTTCGCCATTCCGCACCTTGACCAACTGGTAATGAAAGGTGCACCGATCGTGGCCAAGGCGACGGCGATGCCAGCCGTCTACAAGTTCGATCTGATTGCAGCGTCCGGTACGGCCATTCTGTTCTCGGCGATCCTGTCGATGATCGTGCTGAAGATCAGCGCTGGTACTGGTCTGACCACTTTTAAAGAAACCCTGAAGGAACTGCGTTGGGCCATCGTGTCCATCGGCATGGTGCTGGCCTTCGCCTTCGTCATGAACTACTCGGGCATGTCTTCCACGTTGGCGCTGGTATTGGCCGGCACTGGCGCGGCCTTCCCGTTCTTCTCGCCGTTCCTCGGCTGGCTGGGTGTATTCCTGACCGGTTCGGACACGTCGGCCAATGCGCTGTTCGGTTCGTTGCAGGCCACGACTGCGCACCAGATTGGTGTCAGTGATGTGTTGATGGTTGCGGCCAACTCCAGCGGTGGCGTGACCGGCAAGATGATCTCGCCGCAATCCATTGCAGTGGCGTGCGCTGCCACCGGGTTGGTGGGCAAGGAATCGGATCTGTTCCGGTTTACGCTCAAACACAGCCTGTTCTTCGCCACCATTGTGGGCTGCATCACCTACGCCCAGGCTTACTGGTTCACCGGCATGCTGGTGCTCTGAAAGAGACGCGCGCCGGGTGCGCCAATGCGCGCCTGGCGGCTACTTACCAGGCTATTTACAAGAGATTGCGAGAGCCCATGATCATTTCCGCCTCCACTGATTATCGTGCCGCAGCGCAACGCAAACTGCCGCCGTTCCTGTTCCATTACGCCGACGGTGGCGCTTACGCCGAGCACACACTGCGCCACAACGTATCGGACCTGGCCAGCATTGCCCTGCGCCAGCGGGTCCTGAAGAACATGTCAGAGCTGAGTCTGCAGACCACGTTGTTCGGCGAAAACCTGAGCATGCCGGTTGCGCTGGCCCCCATCGGACTTTGCGGGATGTACGCGCGGCGCGGCGAAGTACAGGCGGCTCGTGCGGCAGCAGCCAAGGGCATTCCATTCACCTTGTCCACCGTCTCGGTATGCCCTATCGAAGAAGTCGCACCGGCCATCGACCGTCCCATCTGGTTTCAGCTCTACGTGCTCAAGGATCGCGGCTTCATGCGCAATGCCCTGGAGCGGGCCAAGGCCGCCGGGGTCAAGACCCTGGTGTTCACGGTCGACATGCCGGTGCCGGGTGCTCGTTACCGCGATGCCCATCACGGCATGAGCGGCGCGAACGGCCCGACGCGGCGGATTCTGCAAGCCATGACTCATCCACAGTGGGCCTGGGACGTTGGTGTCAAAGGTCGCCCGCATGACCTGGGCAACATCTCGGCCTACCTTGGCGCGCCTACGGGCCTGGCCGACTATATCGGCTGGCTGGGGGCGAATTTCGATTCGTCGATTTCATGGAAGGATCTGGAGTGGATCCGCGAAACCTGGGACGGGCCGATGCTCATCAAGGGCATCCTCGACCCCGAAGACGCCCGGGACGCAGTGAGATTCGGCGCTGACGGCATCATTGTTTCCAACCATGGCGGCCGCCAGCTCGACGGCGTGCTGTCGAGTGCCCGCGCCTTGCCGGCCATTGCCGACGCGGTAAAGGGCGACCTGAAGATCCTCGCCGATTCCGGCATTCGCAGCGGTCTGGATGTAGTACGAATGATTGCCCTGGGTGCCGATGCGGTGCTGATTGGACGCGCATTCATTTATGCCCTGGCGACCCATGGCGAGGCTGGCGTGAAGAACCTTCTCGACCTGTTCGAAAAGGAAATGCGCGTGGCCATGGTACTGACCGGGGCCAAGTCCATCAGCGAGATATCTCGCGATTCACTCGTCCGTGAACTGGGCGCCTGAAACCCTGCACCGACGCACGCGGCTCGCCAGAAGCCGCGGCGCCCTGAACCTGACTTCCTGAGGAAGACCGCATGAGCCTGCCCGCCTCCTTCCTGAACGATGTCCATCAGCTGATCCCCGCCGGCCGCCGCTTCGACGATCCGCTGTCGACACTCGCCTTCGGCACCGACGCCAGCTTCTACCGCTTGATTCCCAAGCTGGTGATCCGCGTCGAATCCGAAGATGAAGTCGTGGCCCTGCTCAAACTGGCGCAACTGGAAAAAGTCCCGGTGACCTTTCGCGCGGCGGGCACCAGCCTGTCGGGCCAGGCCATCAGTGACTCAGTATTGCTGGTGCTCGGCGACAACTGGAACGGCCGCGAACTGCGCGACCAAGGCACACAAATCCGCCTGCAACCCGGCGTTATCGGCGCCCAGGCCAATGCCTGGCTCGCGCCGTTCGGCCGCAAGATCGGTCCGGACCCGGCCTCGATCAACGCCTGCAAGATCGGCGGCATTGTCGCCAACAACGCCAGCGGCATGTGCTGCGGCACGGCGCAGAATACCTATCACACTCTGGCGGGCATGCGTCTGGTGCTCGCCGACGGCACCCGCCTCGACACCGAAGACCCGAGCAGTGTCGCCGCCTTTCACAGCAGCCATGCAGACCTGCTGCAACAACTGTCGCGGCTGGGCCGGGAAACCCGGGCCAACACTGAACTGGCTGACAAGATCCGCCACAAATACCGCCTGAAAAACACCACCGGCCTGTCCCTCAATGCGCTGGTGGACTTCGACCAGCCGCTGGATATTCTCAGCCACTTGCTGGTCGGCTCTGAAGGTACCCTGGGCTTTATCAGCGCAGTCACTTACGACACCGTGGTCGATCACCCGAACAAAGCGTCGGCGCTGATTGTGTTTCCAGATGTGGAAACCTGCTGCAACGCCGTCACCGTCCTGAAAACCCAGCCGGTCGCCGCCGTCGAGCTGCTGGATCGACGCAGCATGCGCTCGGTGCAGGACAAACCCGGCATGCCTGGCTTTGTCCGCGAACTCTCGGAAAACGCCTGCGCGCTGCTCATCGAAGCCCGCGCCGCCAGCCGGGATTTGCTCCACGAACAATTGGCGCAAATCATGGCGTCCCTGGCTGCGTTTCCGGTCGAGAAGCAAGTCGACTTCACCGAAGACCCGCTGGAAAACGCCCGCCTCTGGGCGATCCGCAAAGACACCTTTCCCGCTGTTGGCGCCGTGCGTCAGACCGGCACGACGGTGATCATCGAAGACGTGACCTTCCCGGTCGAACAGCTGGCCATCGGCGTGCGCCGCCTGATCGCGCTGTTCGACAAGCATCATTACGACGAAGCGATCCTGTTCGGCCATGCACTGGAAGGCAATCTGCACTTCGTCTTCACCCAGGGTTTCAATAATCCCGAGGAAATCGCGCGCTACAAGGCGTTCATGGACGACGTGGCGCAGCTGGTTGCCGTCGAGTTCGGCGGCTCGCTCAAGGCCGAGCACGGCACCGGCCGCAACATGGCGCCCTTTGTCGAACTGGAATGGGGCCATGACGCCTATCAACTGATGTGGCAGCTCAAACGCCTGCTCGATCCCAACGGCATTCTCAATCCGGACGTGGTCCTCAGCGAAGATCCGCAGATCCATTTGAAGCACCTCAAACCGTTGCCCGCGGCGGACGAGATTGTCGACAAGTGCATTGAGTGCGGCTTCTGCGAGCCGGTCTGCCCGTCGAAAGGCCTGACCCTCAGCCCGCGCCAGCGCATCGTCATCTGGCGTGACATTCAGGCGAAGAAACGCGCGGGCGTCGACACCACCGAGCTGGAGCGTGACTACCACTACCAAGGCATCGAAACCTGCGCCGCGACCGGCCTGTGCGCGCAACGCTGTCCGGTGGGCATCAACACCGGAGAACTCGTCAAGAAGCTGCGCGCTCAGCAAGCCAGACACGGCAAGGCCGCTGGTTGGCTGGCGCACAACTTCAAGACCGCGCTGCAAGGTGCGCGTTTTACCTTGCATGCGGCTAATGGCGCACGGATGCTGCTCGGCGCGCCGAGGCTGGCGAAACTGTCCGGCGCCCTGAGCAAGGCGTCCGGCGGACGCGTTCCGCAATGGTCACCGGCCATGCCTCAGGCGGAACATGCGATTCGCTTCACCCCGCCAGTCGAGGATCAGCGCCCGCGAGTGGTGTATCTGGCCGCCTGTGTTTCCCGGGTCATGGGCCCGGCAGCAAGTGACCGCGAGCAGACTTCTTTACTCGACAAGACCCGCAGCCTGCTGGAAAAAGCCGGTTACCAAGTGGTGTTTCCCGACAATCAGGAAAGCCTGTGCTGCGGACAACCTTTCGAGTCCAAGGGCTACAAGCAGCAAGCCGATGACAAACGCCTGGAACTGCTGGCCGCGCTGAGCAAAGCCAGCCGTGGCGGGCTCGATCCGATCTATTGCGACACCAGCCCGTGCACGCTTCGCCTGGTGCAGGATCTCAAGGACACGCGTCTGGATTTGTACGATCCGGTGCGTTTCATTCGCACCCACTTGCTGGACAAGCTGACCTTCACGCCCCAGCAGGAAGCCATCGCCGTGCATGTGACTTGCAGCACGCAGCATCTGGGCGAAAGTCAGGCGCTGATCGAGCTGGCGCGGTTGTGTAGCGTCAACGTGGTGATTCCGGAAGGCATTCACTGCTGTGGCTTCGCCGGCGACAAGGGCTTCACCACGCCAGAGCTGAACGCCCACTCGCTGCGCAGCCTCAAGGACGCGGTGCAGTTCTGCAATGAAGGTATCTCCACCAGCCGTACCTGCGAGATCGGCCTGTCACAACACGGTGGCATCGACTATCACGGGCTGGTGTATCTGGTGGATCGCGTCACCCAAGCCAAAACCGTTTGATCCCATCACAGGGGGCGAGAATCGCCCCTTTTTGGTGCTTTTTGGCCGTGATATGGCTTTTTCACATGATCAGGAAAAAAAATAGAACCCCTGCGTTTCAGCACAGTCAGTTTGTTTAAGCCCCGCAAATGAATTGGGGTTATCGACAAACCTCGGACATCGGCCTCATAGACCGGCCATACCGAGTCCACAGGCTAAAGGAGATACACATGAAGCGCACAGCACTGACTGGATTGTTCCTCACCGCTGCACTGTTGGGTTCCCCGGTATTCGCCGCCGATGATCTGTGTGGTGCCAACATCAAAACCCTGGAAAACGCAGCGGTTTCCAGCAACACCAATTTCAGCGCTGACTCCAAGGCAGAGCTGGAAAAAACCGTCAAGTCGGCAAAAGATGCACAGAAGGCCGGTGACGAGAAAGAGTGTATTGCCATCACCACCAAGCAAATCACCGCTCTGAAAAATATCGGTTCGGGTAGCGAAGGCGCCAAGTAACACGCCTGTAACGGCCAGCCCGGCGGCTGGCTGTAGCTCGAAGCGCGTCAAACGGTCGACGTGACTCCCTCACTGGAGTACACTCCGCGACCTGACTGCGAAAGCAGTCAACTGGGGCCGTTTAGGATTCGACGCCGGTTGCGAAACTTTAGGTGCATGCCGACTTGGTAACAGAAGTCGTAAATCCACTGTTGCAACTACTTATAGTTGCCAATGACGAAAACTACGGCCAGGAAATGTCCATCGCTGCGTAAGCAGCCTTAGACCCTGAGCTTCTGGTACCTTCGGGTCCAGCAATCACGAGGGGATGTCTGTAAACCCAAAGTGATTGTCATATAGAACAGAATCGCCGTGCAGTACGTTGTGGACGAAGCGGCTAAAACTTACACAACTCGCCCAATGCACCCTGCCCGTCGGGCGGCTGAGGGTTAACTCAATAGACACGGCTAAGCATGTAGGACCGACAGCGGAGTACTGGCGGACGGGGGTTCAAATCCCCCCGGCTCCACCACTTATACATCTAAAGACGTCCAAGGGCGTCTTTTTTTGTGCCTAAAATCCAGTAAATACAGGGGATTAGGGTCCAAAGGGGTCCGATGGCATCTGAGCTCATCCTACAATCCGTGTATTCCACGTGGTATTCCAAGCCCACGAATGGTATTTTTTGGAATACACGCAGCATCGGAGTTCACCATGGGTGCCCAAGCCACGCGGCTTTCAGACGTCAAAGTTAAAGCAGCGAAACCAAAGGAAAAAGACTACATCCTCACTGACGGCGACGGCCTTCAGATGAGGGTGCGGGCCAATGGCTCAAAGCTGTGGAATTTCAACTACATTCACCCAGCAACCAAAAAGCGGATCAATATGGGTCTGGGTACGTTTCCGGAAGTGAGTTTGGCTCAAGCCAGGAAACGGACGGTTGAGGCAAGGGAACTGGTTGCGCAGGGGCTCGATCCGAAAGCGAAGCGTGACGAAGATCGTCAAACGTTAAGAGCGACTACAGAACATACTTTTAAAAACGTAGCAACCGCATGGTTCGAGCTTAAGAAAGACTCGGTTACTACTGCTTATGCTGAAGACATCTGGCGGTCGCTCACACTACACCTCTTTCCCGACTTGGCCGCTACCCCGATCTCAGCGATCACTGCTCCGGCGGTCATCAAATTGCTTAGGCCGCTTGAGACCAAAGGCAGTCTTGAAACAGTAAAACGACTGAGCCAGCGTCTGAACGAGATCATGACTTATGGCGTGAATTCCGGCTTGATTCACTCGAATCCGCTGAGCGGAATTCGCTCTGTTTTCAAGAAACCAAAGAAGACAAACATGGCAGCACTGGCGCCAGACGAACTTAATGAACTGATGGTGACGGTGGCCAATGCCAGTATAAAAAGGACTACACGCTGCTTGATTGAGTGGCAGCTTCACACCATGACTCGCCCCGCTGAAGCAGCGACCGCAAGATGGGCAGATATAGACATCAACAAGAAAATCTGGACGATACCGCCAGAGCGGATGAAAAAACGCCGAACCCACATCATCCCGCTCACGGAACAAGCTTTGGGGCTCCTAGAGGCGATAAAGCCGCTTAGTGGACACCGCGAGCATGTTTTCCCGGCTGATCGCAATCCCCGTACTCATTGCAACAGCCAAACAGCCAATATGGCTCTGAAGCGCATGGGGTTTGAAGGCCGTCTGGTTAGCCATGGCATGCGCTCAATGGCCAGTACCATCCTCAACGAACACGGGTGGGACCCTGAACTAATAGAGGTCGCGCTGGCTCACGTGGACAAGGATGAGGTGCGCAGCGCCTATAACCGGGCTGATTACATAGAGCGCCGAAGGCCAATGATGAAATGGTGGAGCGAGCATATTCAGAAAGCGGCTATCGGAAGCCTTTCTATGTCCGCGATCAATGCGGCCTAAGTGTGGTGCGGTAACGCTATAACTACATTTGTGCATCACATCAATTACGCGCGCATCTCCACGCATGGTTTCCAGTCCTCCTTTCGTGACTGGGCGCGTAAATCCCCACCATCCTCACGAGGGTTGTGGGATGGCGCAAGCGCAGGACGAGCGAGACCAGACTGAAGGTGTTTATTCGCGAACTAACTTCATTAATAAAACATGCTTACTGATGAACGACTGGGCTGAGCCCCTAACGAAGTGGAGCCAATAATGACTGATCTTAACAAGCTTCCACATGACAGCTTTTTCTCAAACATTCCCAGAGGATTAGCAGATACGATCCAATGGCAATATGAAAAGCTACAAGAAGTAAGCATCGCTATTAATGACCCTGAAAATCTCGATGAGTACCTAGATAAGCTTACTCAAGAAATTGAGAGTGGTAGCGTCACTCAAGGTAGCCTAGCGGACAAAAATGCCAATGCAATATTTGGTAAAAACATAAGGATCCTTTACCAAGCTCTTCTTGAAAAAGCTTGCGTCGCCTTCATACATGCGAGAAAAAAAGTTCACAAAGTTCACGAGACAGCGGTGTGGCCGCTGCTATGCCACGCCAGCTTCCTGATAGCGACAGCAGAATCAGCGGCAGGTATAGTTTATCAGGAACAAGAAGCTCAACGAATCTTGAAAAACGGAGAAGCAGGTAGGCAAAAAGGTGGAAAAGCAACTACCGAATTATATCGTCCGATTCGTGATCGCATGATTGAACTGCTCAGAAATAGTAAGCCTATTGGAGGATGGCGCACAAAGAAGCAAGCGATCAATGCGATACATGGAGATTTGGAAGCTTTCATATCGAGCGCCCCCGAGCTAAACATTACAATCCCTGATGTTTATTCGACAGCTGATAAATGGCTTAAAAGCGGAGGGAACCCGGAGATAATCGAGGCTTATAAGGCGAATGCTGCAACTGTAAAAAATTAATTAATAAATAATAAATGGCGCCTTGATTAGGCGCCACTTCTTATTTCCCTCTTGGACGACCCCGATTAGATTTAACTTTCGGGATTTCAGCTCCTTTCCCAAATGCCCTTCCTCCCTCAGGTATCGCAGACCGAATATAATAGTCAGCCTTGACCAGATAGCTCGCAGCTTTTTTTAAATTGGCCATTAGCTCTGGAGAGCTGTGTGGTATTTCTCCAATCCCACACTCCCGGTAACTGCTTTTGTTCGCATTACAGTTCCAATATCGCCCCTTCCCCTCTGTAACTACCTCTTCCCAATGACGGCCAATTTTCCATCCCGCATTGATATCTCCACGAACCTTAGAGGCATCTAGAAATATAAGCATATGATAATGAAATGTATTCATCAGGCCATACTCAAGCTTCCAGACGTAACCCACGAAAGAACCTTTATATAAACGCACCCTCAAGTCATTAAGTAAAACCTCTCGATGCCTGACAGTCTCTTGGTATGTTATCGGTGCATCGCTATCTAGCCGATGCTCTCGTCCATACTCCAAATCGACTCGAATGACACGGAGTTTAGATTTATGGTAAAACAGCTTGTCTATAAAAGCATTTAGACTCGCTTGGTTTTTATTTGAGTTCCTAGCGTGATGCCGAATTTCTTTGACAAACGCCTGCTCTTTAGCTGCCTGACGAACCTTATCAACAAATTGGTTCAGCTTTACAGTAGAGTTATCTAATTCTTCCTCGCTAACGGGATGAAGCAGTTTATGTTCCTCTAGTAGATTCAACCCTAGGGCTTGGACTTGTTTTTTGAAGATTCTGAAGTACGGATTCAATTCACTATGTGGAAATAAGGTGTCGAATTTATCGTAGTCAATGCTTATTGCTGCCTTAACAGAGGCCGCCAAAGACTTGATTTTGCGCTCCTGCTTTGCCCCTCCTTTTAACGTATTGAACAGCGCCCCACTTGAGCTAGCTATCAGCTTTGTTGTTGCCACAACATTCGCTACATCTCCAACCGCATTGATGGCACTTAATGCGTCTTGGGACGATTTATCAGTTGTTGGCATAACCATACCTAACAAGTAGTCATCAACATGGGATTTCAACGCTTCTTCTGGGATTAACATCCTCTTATTCCAAAGTAATGACCGGATAATAAACCATCACCCTCTTGAAGGGTGAACACTCCAAAACATCAAAGCCATACACCTTCAGGTATTTATCCCTACAGGGTAATAACATAAGATCCTAAATTCGAAATATGAACAATCGCACCACCAAGCAATATTCCGCCAGCACGGCACAAACAATTCAATCTAGCTATAAATAATCACAGCTATAGTTAGTACCTAGCGCCCTCCACCGCTAGTGGTTAAGACGTTGCTTCAACCATTCAGTGATACCAGATTCGAACCAGCCAATAGCAGATGCGCCTAACTTCACAGGACGGGGAAACGTGCTATCGAAGCGAGGTGAATTTGGGTCCATACGGTCGTAGATCGTGGAGCGACTAAGGCCAATCCGGTCCTGGACCTGACGCAGGCGCAGTATCTTCAAAACATCGTCAGTGGCAACTTTCATGTCTGTCTCCTATAGGCCGCAAGCTCGGTGTGTTTTCAGCTTATGCGACTGCCCTACCGGAGCGTAGCCAAGCGCTGACATGTATTTTTTTACCGCAGCGAACCAATCGCGCAGTCCAACCTGGAGCGCGATCATCCATCGGTGTAAACGGGGCCTTTGTCAGAGCACTCCAGCTTGGAAAATTAGTTCCCACCTCCCCCAAAGTTAGATCCTTAGCCCGTAAACCTGGGGCTACGCTGGTAATCCCGGCGGAAAAGCCAGTCTAAAAAAAATTGGACATATATCACCCGCCTGAGAGCTGGCAATTTCATTTGGATCAGCACACCACAGCTTTCACAGCCAATCAAAAAAATCGACTTGGGTAAAAACATGATCTGTTTAAGCTGCGATTCCACTCACGTGAAAACGAAGAACTACGGGAAAAAGGTAGGCGGGGCTGTAGGGGGAGTCTCGGGCGCTGTTGGGGGCGTTACTGGCGCAATGAGCGGTGCCGAAGCAGGAGCGCTTATCGGCTCATTCGCGGGCCCTATCGGACTGACGTTAGGATCAGTCGCTGGCGCTATCTTTGGCGGACTTTTGGGCGGGGCAGCAGGAGGGGTCGCAGGAGCGAAGTTGGGCCAGGCCGTCGATGAAGAAATGCTAGATAACTTCGAATGCTTGGACTGCGGCTTCTGCTTCAGCAGCCGGGTATAGACCAAAATCTGAGCCTACAGTCCTGCATCGTTCAGCAAATCCGAAGGCTTGCAGGCTAAGGATTCGGCGATCTTAACGATATTCAGGAACGTGACGTTCCTTTCTCCTCGTTCAATCTTCCCCATGTGGGACCGGTCAATCCCCGCAAGATCAGCTAGCGCCTCTTGAGAGAGAGACAAGACGTTGCGCCGAGCACGCACCGCTACCCCGAACCGGGCCAAGTTAGCATCTTCGTCGCGCGCACCGGAGACTCTTGTCATGACGGCGATGGTGTAGCTATGATGCCTATACGGCCACGGTATTTACGACCCATTTTGAACCGTCTTAAGGAGTAATGTGAAAAAGGTACTTTCATTTATCGTGGTAGGTTTACTCGCGGCGAATGGCGCAAATGCCTCAAGCCATGTCGGTCAGTGCGTATTCCCTAAAACCAAAACCCTCCCTAACGGCAATCTGTCGTTTGTACATGCCATCGATATTTCTGATCAGCCTTCACCACAAGCAGCTATAAAGCCGCTTGTTTCAATGGAGGCTTATCAAATCAGCGCCGAAGAGAAAGGCTATATTAAACTAGTTACGGTTCCGGACTATTCGCTCACCGACCCAGAGGTCAACGCCGGAAAAATAGTGGGATGGGGGAAGATTCGTGACTTTGACTTTCAGGCACAACGTAACTGCAACTAACACGTAGAACCACCGCACTTATCAGACGTCTTTTAGGTCTAAACCAATCTTGGAGAAACGATGAGACCTATATTCGGTCCTTTGCTATTGAGCACGCTATTGTGCATATCTGCTTGCTCAAAAGCGGATAAACTACCACTCGAAATATCTGTAGGCGAAATGCAAGGCGTCCCTACAATAGTGGTCACCTCTGTCGCTGACAAAGTTAAATTGTTAGGATACACAATAAACAGGGGTAATTGCACCGGCAGATCTGTTTATCAAATGCCCGTAGATATCCTGTTCGGCGGAGAGTTAAAAATATTTGCAAATGGCGGATGTAACATTCGAGAAGTCACTCTAACCACAGACACTGGCGAGATAACTTACTCCAACTGATCCAACTAACACAACTCGCTCCGCCTCGTGTAAAGATATTCGGCAGAGCGCCCCCCCCTGAAAGGCCAGACTACATGTCTGGCCTTTTTTTATGCCCGTCGGGAGAAAATCATGTCGCACTTCATTGAAAATATGGCATACGCCGGAGCTACCCCGTGGCACGGCCTTGGAAACTGACTATCCGAAAAACAACCTATTGAGGTATGGCAGCGCGAAGCAGGCATGGACTGGAAAATTCAGGATAGCCCAGTCCATTTCAAGTCCAACAACCTCGGTGCTATGGGCTCAATTCATACCTTTCCTGAACAGAAGGTTCTTTACCGCTCCGACACGAAGGCGCCATTGTCAGTGGTTTCTCGGCGCTACCAGGTCGTGCAGCCGCGTGAGGTATTGGAGTTTTACAGGGATCTTACCGAAGTCTCAGGCTACGAACTGGAAACTGCTGGAGTGCTAAAAGGCGGTCGTAAGTTCTGGGCTTTGGCCCGTACTGGACAAAGTACAACATTGAAGGGCACCGACCAAGTGAACTGCTATTTGCTTCTAGCTACCTCATGTGACGGCACCTTGGCCACCACCGCAACCCCCACCACGGTGCGTGTAGTTTGTAACAACACGCTGGCCATCGCCCTGGATAGCAGCCCTTCTGCAATCAAAGTTCCGCATAATACCCGCTTCGATCCGCATGCAGTAAAGAAGCAACTGGGCATCGCAGTCTCACAATGGGACGGGTTTATGTACCGTATGCGTGCACTAACTGAACGTAAAGTTCAGTGGCATGAGGCTATGGGTTATTTCATGAATGTGGTTTGTGACGCTGCGCCAGAAAGCCCACTACCAAACGTGATCACTAATGAGCGTGCTCTTCGCAAAGTGCAATACCTTTACGAGGGCGCAGGACGGGGTGCAACTATGTCTTCTGCTAGCGGTACGGCTTGGGGGCTTTTAAACGCAGTAACCGAATATGTCGACCATGAACGTCGTGCTAGAAGCATTGAGTATCGAATGGATTCCGCTTGGTTCGGCCAAGGCGCCTCAATGAAGCAGAAAGCGCTTTGCGCTGCATTGGCGCTTGTAGCGTAGCGTGGCGTTGCTGCCGCCCTCCAGCACTCACTGGGAGGCCGCAGCAACGAGCAACCTAGGAAGGAGTGGTTCTAATCAAAATCCAAATCACATCTCTTGGCATTTTATTTTTTGCGCTCTGTATCGAAGACGGGTCAAAATCAACCATCCGCCACGCTATCCCGGCTCAGCTCTAAGGTTCACATGAAACTCTTAAACACCTACGATCATCGTGACGAGGCAGAGGAAGCCAAAGAAAAACTCAATGGAAACAGTCGGTTAGCAAGCGAACGTGACGACACGGTAGTTATTTTCAATCTATTTGGTGTTCCTAGCTGGGGCAATTTCCACAGACTAGGAATGTACGATCTCGTGGAGCTGAAAACCCTGCTGACACAACGCAGCAGTTGGCAAGCCCATGAGCTGGCTAGGCATGCCGTCATCCTCTCAACGCTTCAAACTGTAGCGAAGAATTACGACATCGAAATTCCTGAGCACTGGCTGTGATGCCTCCTGCGGCATGGAGATATGGCGTCGCCCAGAACAGTATGCGCAGCAGGAAAATTCAGCTCGCGCACTGCTATCAGCTCAACTTAAGGCGGCCTAGGCAACCAGAGCTATCTAAAAACACTCCTTATTGACTCCTCACGCAGACCCGCTGCCCGCCCCACCTGTGACCAGCGACATCTGGCCACAAATCAACTCCGCCATCGGCCCAATCGAAGTCCGCCATACCAACTCCAGGTCAACGTTTCGAGTCATCAATCTACGCGTCAATAGTGAAGCACCTAACGCACCCAATCGGAAAATCGCCCGCCATACGAGATTTCGATGGCCCACGACGTGCTGCAAAAATTATAATGAGGGCATATGAAAACAGATTTTGATCTATTCGCAGAAACACAACGCACCTTGACAGCGCAGCTTCCCGGAGACACTCGGAATCGCTGCGAGATTTTCGTGGGCGATGCTCGGAAAATCCTCCAAGAAATGCCGGAAGGCCACTTCGACTGCGCGGTGACATCACCACCATATTGGGGCCTCCGGGATTACGGAATTGAAGGTCAGATCGGCGCAGAGCTCACCGTTGATGAGTACATCAGCGATCTCGTAAAGCTGTTCCGAGAGGTCCGTAGGACGCTGGCCAGCGACGGCACACTGTGGTTGAACATCGGGGACAGCTATACATCTGGCGGACGCACCTGGCGCGGAGCGGACTCCAAGAATAAGGGACGGGCAATGGATTACCGCGCCCCAACCCCCGAAGGTCTCAAACCGAAAGATTTAATCGGGGTACCTTGGCGATTAGCTTTTGCGCTACAGGCGGATGGCTGGTACCTGCGTACCGACATGATTTGGAACAAGCCGAACTGCCAACCGGAAAGCGTAAAGGATCGCCCAACACGCTCCCACGAGTATGTGTTCTTGTTCTCAAAATCGGAGAAGTACTACTACGACTGGCAAGCGATAATGGAGCCTGCAGCGGACCCCAAGCAAAAGTCAAAAAATCGGCGGACAGTTTGGAATATCAACACAGAACCATATCCCGGTAGCCACTTCGCAGTTTATCCGAGGGCATTGGTGCGTCTCTGTGTAGCAGCTGGGTCTCGCGAAAATGGACGAGTCCTAGACCCGTTTTTCGGGTCTGGGACTACGGGAGTGGTCTGCAACGAACTGGGACGAGATAGTGTAGGCATTGAGCTCAGTGAGGAATATTCAGATCTTGCCCGCGAACGACTGCTGCGTGGCCGCTGAACCGAAGGTCCATGTCGCATGGACCTTGCAGAGGTCTTTCCTCAGTGACTTGATCTGAAGCTTCCTTTCCGTGCCGCCGTCGAAGTACAAGGAGAACATAAGTAGGCCATATTTATCCTTCACGTGGCCGTAACCTGGCTTGGGGTTTTGTCGGCTGCCCTCCCGGACCTCCAGTTCGCAGCGGGTCGCCTGCATGAAAAGATCTTTAGGAATTTCGACTAGCTCGTATCGAACCATTTCCGGAGCTGTACTCAAACACCGTAATGTGAAAATTCGATCGTAGCTATTCATGTGCTCTAAAAATGCGTCACGCAGCAGCGGCAATTCCCACTCCCCTTTACCTAACTCCATCCACTTGCTAACGTGGATAGTCTGCTCCCTGATATTCGCCGCTGCTTCTGTTTTCAACCCAACCGGTACGCCCGCAATAGTTATGTCGTGCCCACGATTTGTACGACTTTTAACGAGCTGGGCAGCTATGCCCGAATCGTTCAGAGCGGCCTCAAAGGCAAATTCAAATCTATCCTTGCTCAGAGCTTGGCGGCTACCCGCATGATGGCTGAGCATGCGATCACCAAGATTTTCAAGGACAGCCTGCGTGACAATGTCGGAATCTTGAGCACGCACAAACTGGTGTGGCACCTTGAAAGCAAGAATCGCTCCTTTCAACCACTGCACCTGGGCAGGTCGTAGCTCCTCAATCGCCGCCAAAAATTCCGTTTTCTCCTGATCCGTAAGGCTCACAGCCCCCCCTTTCTTTAAGCTAGATATCATTCAAGATTAAGGGAGGGAGTGAAATTAGTCGAGGTTAAGTGGGTAGACCCCGAACACTGAGCGCAGAGAACTCAGCTTGCTTCCGGAAATCTTGATGCAGGTGGAGTCAGCCGCTCCGACGCTGCATCAGGATTTTTACCGTAAGCAGCGAATCATCCCCGCCCATTGCGGCCGATCCGACCATTGCTACCTTTCCGCTGATCCGCCTAGTAGTGGGTATAATCAAACCACCAAAAACGAACCGCAGACAGATCATTCTGGAGCCAGACTTTTTCAAACCACTTCTTACCTAGCCAAGGTGCGCCCGCGATCCTGCGCATTTTCACAATGAAATTACTGGAGCGACGGAAGATTCAAATAATGTCGCAGCGAATGAATGACATCGATTACCCCTTGAAGACTTGGTAAATCAGCGTACTCCTTGCAGAATCTCACCAGTTTACTTTTCCCATCACGGGTCAGCTCACGATGCATAGCCCCTTCGACGCAATTCTCACGAACCAAAGCTGTCGGGTTTTCTTCAAAAAATAGTTTGAGGAGTTGCTCTCCGAGAAGATCCTCGAGCTCCCAACTCAAACCTCTGTACGCTGCGTTTTGACTTTCAAAACCGCGCTGCAAGGTTGCGACATCCAAGCTGCCGGCCTTCGGCATAACTGGCCTGAGCCGAAAAACATCGCGGTATTCGACAATGGATGCGTCAACCATACGGGCACCGTTAACGGCTTTCTGGCCAGCAGTATCATTATCGAAGAGCCCAATGACTCGATAAACAGGACTCCCAGTAGAAGATAAATAAGTGCTGGCCAGACTCCGAAGAACAACCAGTTCACGTACCACACCATGAGTCCCGCCTCTATCCCCCTCCCCCGCTGCGACAATTGCAATATCTGAAAGAAGAGACCTACCTGTTTTTTTGAGAAAGTGACTTGCGGCCAATTCGAAGAGCGCGACGTCCGACGTGCCTTCCACCAAAACTGATCTTGGTAATAGGCGCCAGCCTCGCGAAACCCCGTACCGGGCAACGATGTCCATCTGGTCTTGAGCCATTTCAGTGCCGTGGTGCATTAACGGGCCGTAAAAACGGACCATTGTGGCCGAATGAGACATGAGCAGAAAAAGTAGTCCCTGCCCGATGAACTCGAACGCCCCATTCTTGGGGCCTATACGGCACATCAAAACGCCCAAACTCACGAACCCGAGCCATCGCACGATGTCCGTTATCGTACGCGGAAACGGCAGTCACTACGCGTGGCTGGTCTGGGTCTGCCAGTACCAACCATCGCAGATTCTCCGGCACTTGGGCTGAAATGTCGGTTTCACGCCAAAGGGCGCGTAGAGTCTTGAATTGCTGGTTCGCCTCATCTGCTCGCATCTGCTGGAACAATAACAATGCATGCTCCAAACGAAGCTGAGGAGATAGTCGATAATCTGTTGCGACGAGCAGATCAAGCGTCTGAAGCTGACGCTCGAAGCCATACGGATCTGAAGCCACTAGTATCTGATAGCGCAATTTTTCAATCTGCGAATTCCCAGCAGCAGCGGGATGATCAAGCCCCTCAAGAACAGCAGTCAGTACCTTCCCTGGCACTTCCTCCAATGACTCTGGAGCATGACCTCCGGAAGGCTCGCTTAATGCTACCCAAGCCCGAACTAACACCTCTGCCGGGCTGCTAGGCTCATCTCGATTGAAATCACCAACGCTCGACGCCATTAGGACCTCAACAGCACGGTCCGCAAGTGTAGCGAGCGAATGGCGGCGCAGCTCATTGCGATCGCGACTAATAGTTGCATAAACGATCTCGAGAGCCTCGATACAGTAAGCTAACGCAGCTTCCTTTGACTGTTCGGCAGAGGCGATCAGGCTCTTAACATGCGTTTCAATAACGTACGGGCTGGAGGGGTTTTGTTCGTACGCATGCCTCGTAGCCTCTGATGCGAGCCGCCGCAGATCTGCGAGCTCGCTCACAGGGGCGCCCTGACCGGCGCGCACCCTTGCAAGATCGAAATAAGCATTTGCAAGGGAGTTGTACAGGTAGACATCCGGCTCATCGCCTGGCGTTACTGCGATGGACTGGAGCGCGTAGTTGATATCGTCTATCGCTCTCTGAAGCAGAATCACCCTATCACTGTCCGACACGCCATAACCGGCCTCGTCCAGCCACGCAATTCGACGTCGAGATACTCCCGTGTGATGCCGAAATACTCGACTGCCATTCCTAAGGGCAGCAGGCATGCCATCAAGGGCGTCTAGCACCTCTCGCCAGATATGGATCCAGCTGCTCCTCCCGTGGTCCGGGTCGATCTTAAACACCGTCGTAGCAAACTCTTCGCCATACTCAAGCTCCTCCGCCTCCCCGAGTGCGGGCTTGCGTGACACCTCTTTCAAGATGGTGAAACGCAGGTGCTGAGCGTCTTTACAATCTGCAAACCCTAGGGAACTGCGAGCCTCGTAATCATAAAACAATGCGTTAATGAGGAGATGACCCAGGATGTCGTGAGCAAGCGCCCAATATTTCTTCCCCGCATGTGACAAGCGAGTAAGTCCGAGCGGCGATAGATCACTCCTTCGATCGTCAAGCAGCAACGGAACTGGCCAGGCGCTTCCACCCTGTTCAATGAGGGACTCTGGCATAGGCAAGCGCTCTGAGCTAAGCGCGGCTATTTGCAGAATCGCTCTTTTGACCTCAGGAGTGTCTGCATGAGCTTTGAAACACCTGTACACCCAACTTTGAATTGAGTCGCTCAGGTCGTATTGACTCTGCAGCCAGAATGTCAAAGTGATCCAGAATGCCGCAGCTCCATCTAGGTAACGCACCGAATGTGCTTGCTGGAAGTTGCGCCACTGCCATTCTGGGCGCTCTTTCCCATAGACTCGCAGAAAGCGGTTCAGATGTTGACCCATTTCAGCTGCCTGAGTGTCATCAAGCATGTGGCCCAGTTCAGCTAACGGCTTGAAACGCGACTCATCGAAAAAGGCTAAATCCCTCTGCGGCCCTGTCACGACTAAAATGCATACGGGCCGACCAGATTGCTTGAACTGCTGCAAGAAGCGACGTAATTCAGCGCCTCGCAGCTCCCAATGAATCCGATCAAACACCAAGAGCCAAGGCGTCTCGTACAAACGCCCTTCGCCTTCGTTTCCAGCGAGATTGGTAGACATACCTCCGGCCTTGAGATCTTCGCTTCGAAACCTTGAGTGAGTGAGAAAGTTTACAAGCGGAAGTGCGTCAGGGGTGAATGGAATCCCTTTCGCAACTAGAGTCGGGTAGCCTGCACGAGCGGCTGAGAATGCGAGATGACGAGCGAATGTTGTTCCCCCAGCCCCAGATTCTGAAACGATATAAGTGACTCTGTTTTCTGAAGACCCAGTTGAATCGAGCTTCCGCAGCTGAGCTTGCAAACCACGCCACGCGCTGTCGTCACGAATCCATGGCAGACCTGCTGCAAAAGCGCGCCAGTCACCGATTTCCCCTCGAAAAAAAGCATTGAATGCTTCTTCAGGTAAGTCGTACAGACCGGCTGTTACAAAGTCACGTTCTTGAATCAAGTCGTAACTGTCAAGAATCGGACGCTCGGGGTCGTCGATATCTGTGAGGTCAATATGGCGGATATTCCCGGCCTCATCGCGCTGTCGTACAGTGACCTCCTCCTCACTGTACGAGGAGGTGAACGCACTCACGAGATCGGTGGCGAAAGCGGTTACAGGAAGACAAATAATCGACGCTGCCGGGCCGTCACCGTTTGTGTCCAGCCATTCTCCAAGCTCGTGAATCGCATCTGGGTTCTGATTTACTACGAGTAGACGTGTACGAAAGCCAGTAGCCCATATTGCATCGAGAGCGCTTGGAGCAGCGCCTGTCGAACCGCCAACAACGACCAACTGCCTTACGGAGGATCGACGCAACTCATCCAGCATCGTCATACGACGTAGCTGCAGCTCGAACAAGGACCCCTGACTATTCCGACCAGACAGCAAGAAAATGGGCAGCGCACGTGTAGGGAGATTTATACGTGAAGGGTCTGTATCAACGATATGGATAAATCCACGACGCCTGACTAGCGAGTCACTCTCGGGCATCTCAAGTGCAGCAACCAGTAGCGGGCTAGCTTCTTCTATAAAGACATGCTTCCACGGCAGCCGCAGCATGGCAGCTAAGGCGTCGATCTCATCGGCGTTATCAACCGCACCACTCACCCAGATAGAGGCTTCGCGATCAGCTAAACCTGCAATTAAACTATCTGGAAGTGACTCGAAACGAGGTAAAATCCGCACTTATGTCTCCAAAAAAGCTAGGCGGCAGCTTCGACGCCAATCCGTTAGGCGATGACTTCAGCATCACGTGACAGATTAAACTACAAAAAGGCCGGTGTCTTTCGTTCAGGTCAGTTGCGACGACCTGGAGCAGTTGAAACAGCATCAGCGCTTATCGGTCCTTCGAACGCGTGACCATTATTTACACCTAGAAAATTATCTGCTTTACCGCCTCGTTTATCTTCACGCATGGTACGAACGGCGGGACAAACGGCGGGACAGAACTTAACAAAATAGAAAACCCTTTAAAAACAATAGATTAGTTCACATAAAGTCCGGCCACAAGCCGGGCAACCTAAAGTCGAATGGATAGAACAGGAGGGATGAGTCGACGCCAACGCTAAAGGGATACGATCAAGCCCTCCAGATCAGGAGGAACCAGATCTGCTCGACCTATTACGCCTCTGAGCATTGCAACGAGGCTCAGTATTCCAAAGAGTATTCCAGACAAAAAATAAAATAACTAAAATTGTTAAAAATCAACGATTTATGAAACGAGTTCAGATTACCCCGGCCCACCACATTCAGCAGTGCAAAAAAGCACCTCGCGTTGAGCAGGTGCTTCTGTTGTGGCTGGGGTTTAGGGAATGCGGGGGCCCAGGGCTCGCTTTCGCTAATGCATCAGCATTTGGCTGCGCTGCTTCTGGAGCACAGGCTTCGATTTGAGGTTCACCACGAACAGCAACACGCACGAGTAGCGGCGATTTTCTTTGTAGCTCCGCAACAGACCGCGCGCGCCCGAGATATCGTGCATGAGTAAGGCAGCTTGTGATTCTGTGGGACCGGACTCATCCGGGAAGAGGTCTGTGTGACTACACTGACCTTGCCCCCGAGAAACGTATCCCTTAACCCGGCGTCGGGGTTGAGTATCTAAGGTTGTTGCATTTGCCAGTTCTTCTCGTATTGCATCGGGCTTACGTAAAGCAGAGTCGAGTG